>JAMOBD010000037.1 GCA_039908345.1 Magnetospirillum sp. WYHS-4 | reverse complement strand
ACGACAGAGAAAATGTTCCACTACATTTTTCGCCAGGTCCGGATTTCAGGCCAAAAAACCCAATATTTTCAATAGGGGCCTCTCCCAAAACGCCCCTCCACTGTTCAAGTTGGGTATGAGAAGCTCATGAAGAGCAAAAAGCTGGGTGAGGCGATCCAAATTGCAGAGCAGATGTATATGCTAGACGATAGGTCGATAAAGCTATTGCTATCTGCTGTACAATCCAAAGATAGAACGCCACAAGATGCTGCGCGTCATGTGCTGCACAGACTAGAATTGATAACTACAGAACACCGCCCCAGTAACGCAAGGAATGCTGTATGCAATGCTATATCTGATTATGTTACAAGGCCGCGGGAATACAACTCTGACATGGTATCTCTTGATTTGTCTGAAAAATACCTATGCGACTCAATACTCCAATTCATACATGATATGTACAGCTTGGGGGGGGAGGGATGCTGTGGTAGAAAAATACGACAACAAAGAGGTCACAATTGATGCAATAAATGATATGGTTGCGAGAATGGAGAGTGTTTGTTACAAAATTCAGTTCCCGACTGGATCAGGGCATAGCATTTGCAAGTTTCCCGAAGATAAGCTGCATGCACGCAAGGGAGGATAATACTATGTTGGGATTGTGTGGATTTAGAACCACATTTGCAGTCATGTATACCATGGCATTCCTGTTGCCGTTGCCAGCGGATGCTCAGGCGTTGCCTGGGGTAAATTGCGGGCTTATTGAGCCTGTCGAAGGGGATGATCCCTTGTGGCTCGTGATACCGCTTCCGCTGATCGATGTTAGCTCTAATGTCCAGGAAGTGACTCAGCTACCCGAACAGACCGCGATAGCCACGTATTTGGCATCCGGATTGAAGAATAAGTTTTTAGGCATACACAAGGCGCTTGGCATTGAAGTTGATCGACAAAATATTAATACCTACAGGGTACATAGATGTTGGTCTGTGTTCACTAGTGCGGATCAGAGAGATCCGGTACGTAAAATGAAGAACGTTGTCGCTGCGGGCAATAGGCAAATTCGCGAGAGCGGCAGAGAAAGGCGCGTATTTGCAGCCGCAAGATTTCTTAGCACAGATACGGGTAACTTTGTATCCACGGGAAAGATGGATCAGTTGCGAATGAGCTCAATCCAAATTGCCGTGGAGCCTACACCCAATAAGATTGTTGATGATATCTATCTGCTTTGGAATGGAAGAGAGGATGTCGGGTATCGTGCTGCATGGCTTCGGATATACGGTGCGTTTGTCGACTCCTGGATTGGGTTGATCGAGAAGCGAAGGATCATCGGAAGGCAGACAGACGGTACAATCGGCCGGGGGGATTTTCAATGTAATTCGCCCGAGGTCCTGGATTCGATCAGCCGCGCAAGATTGCTTAAGGAAAATATCCGCCGAGGATCGGTCGAAGATTTGGTTCATGCCGAGTGGGACAACACGACAAAGACGCTTTTCGGTCGAGATTTTTCGAACCACGCATACGCACATGGGTATGAAATAGGAAAAACGTTGGCATCGACCTTGCGTCAACTGGACGAGCTGATCGGCCTTTGTCCGACAGCGGGCGAGCCGACGAATCCGGAGTGTGTAGCCGGGGAAGCCGGCGAAGATTATCAAAGACCCGTAGCCGGTTGTGCGGAATCCTAAGGAGGGTACGATGGCTTTCCAACTCAAGAGCGTTGTCGTTGCCGTATCTGTGGCGGGGGCCGCTTGCAGCGGTTGCACAGGGCTTGAAGTTCCGGCTGCAGCGGTCGTGTACGGTGGCAACACGGTCGATGGCCTGTTCAATCTTTCCGGGATCTCGTGGGAAGAGACCGTTACTTGCGCGGATCTGCCGAAGGCCATCGACAGGACCGACAGGCCGTTGGTGGTGATCGCGTTGCCGTATGTCTATGACGGCATGGCGGATGACCAGCAAGCGGAGGCGAGGGGTATCGATCCGGGAGTCGATGTGGTCGCGCGGTCCATGCCTGTGCTGCTGCGCCGGGATATTCTCTTCAATCCGAGGGATCGCCAAGTGGCGGACATGACCGCGGGATACGAGGTGATCGCCGTAAAAGACGATAGTGGATGTACCGTTGCCGCCGTGGAGGAAACGCTGCTCCGGGATCGGACGGACGTGAAGAGGCACCGTATCGCGGCGATTTTGAGCGGGCGATTCTTCCATGGCGGAAGGGATGTCTACATGCAGACGGCGGCCCGCTTTCTGCGGATCCGGCCGGGCGGACAGGCCACCCTGTCGGGCGAAGTCATCGAGACCAGGGTATCCACCAATGGGCAGAATTTTCGGTTCAAAGCCGACCTGCCGGTCGGAGAGTTCGAGTTTCCGCGACGGACGGTAGGAAAGGCCGATTTGGCTGGCGCTCGGGAAAAGATGGAGAAGAGGGCGAGCGCCAATCCCGACGGATGGCGCCAATATGTCTATCCCATTTCCAGGGAACTGAACGCCTATCGTGGTGACGTCATCGCGGTGGAAGGCGACGAGATCGTTTTCTGGGATGCTGGTTCCTGGGGTGTGGGACCATGGAAGTGGCGCGCCAAGATTGCCGATGTCGATTTGCGGAAATTGGTTCCCGAGTTGGATTTCGTCGATGCTGCCGCCGAATTCCTGACCCTGGCGGACCGGTTGGAAAATCCCGACAGTCACCATGCAAGCAAATCGCTTGCAGCCTACCAAAACATATTAAGGGCGACGGAATCGTATACGGCGCGGGAGAAGGAAAGGCAAAAGGTCGATGGAACATCGAACATCGAACTGGCTTTTCCGCTGGGCTTGGCTCAGTCCATGGGCGCTGTCGCGGCCTTGGTCGCGGCGGGGGAAGGGGCTCAGGCACAGGGGACTGTGGATCCTTCCAGGGAATTCGCCAAGGACCTGGACGACACGCGCCAGTTCCTGCCGTCCCATCCGGGCATCGGCAACATCCGTGGCGCCTTGGCTATGGCCATGCTGAGTCTCGAACAGGGAAAGGCCGAGCGTCATTTGGCTCCACGCGATGCGTTGGGCGGATTCTTCGATGCAGTCCGGCTGGCATCTTCCAATCCTCTATATGTGGAAAATCTGAAGGCGTTCTACGAATATTTTGCTGCCGCCGATCGAAAGCTCGACTTGTCCACTCCTGAAAAGCGCACGATCCTGGAGCCAGAAGTTCTGAGGGCGCGCGTCGAAAAGCTGGACGCCGCCAAGCAGAATCTCGGTCCTACTCCGCACAAGGAGGCAACCATCGTTTTGTCCTTCCCCCATCCAATAGCGGACGATACCGGGGACGTGCCGCCGATGCGGACATCCTGCGCCTGTCCGGAGGAAAACTGACCCTGGAATGCCCTGCTGCCCCACCCGGAACGCCTGATCGAACCCGCCTTGGGCGGCACCGACGGCAAGCCCATGTTCGATTCGCTGCTGGCGGCCTTCGGCTGAAGACTCAGCCCCCGCGGCCGGAAGACCGGTCCCCGGCCAGGTGGGCCATGCGCTGGGCCAGCACCTGCTGGTTGGTCAGATCGAGCCGCTCCGAGAAGGCGCGCCGACACATCAGGCCCTTTTTCAGGTCCTCGGGCAGAACGGCCAGGCGGGCGATCAGGTCGTCGTAATCCTCGATGCCGCCGACGATGACGTCCGACCAGTTGAGGCGCGCGTCGGCGATCGCGGGCAGGCGGTTCAGTTCCAGGCAGAGCCGGCCGATCTTGGTCGCCTGGTCCAGCAGGATGATGTCCATCCCGAATTCCTCGGCGGCGATGCGTCGGCGCAGCGACAGGTCCCAGCGGATGCTGATCTCGGGCAGGAAGATGTAGCGCAGCCCGGACACCAGGGCCACGGACCCCTGTCCCGCGGGAATGGTGGTGAAACCGTCGATGGGCCAGCCTTCGCCGGGGAAATTGCCGATCAGGTCGATCAGGCCCGCCAGGTCGCGGATGCGCTGCGGCTGGCGGAAGCGCACCGTCAGGCTGGGCCGCGAGCTGTCGGTCCATTCGTCGTCGTGCAGCTTCCGGGCGATGAAGGCGTCGGTCTGGCCGTGATCGCGGGCCAGGCGGAACAGCGCCGCCGCCAGGTGCATGGCCTTGAAGTTCCGCCCCACCGAGAAATCCAGGCCCAAGGACAGCTCCAGACTGCGGCCGTAGCGGCCGAGGACGGCCCCGACGTGGCAATGGCGGACCTCCGGGTCCTCGGCCTTCAGCAAGGACAGCATGGGGCGACCGAATTCGAGCACGTCGGCGGCGCGCGGATAGACCAGGTTGGCCGGCCGGACCACCGACGACCCCAGGCGGGCGATGCCGCCCGCGTGCCGCTGCTTGGTGATTCCGACGAAGTATTCGTCCCACATGGCCTTCCCGTTTCGAACCGGAGGCCAAGGTAACCCGTTTGCGCCCGCGCGGTCATCTGCTATGAACGGGCTACCGGATTCACCAGGAACGCCGATCCCATGACCGCCATCACCCCCGACGTCGTCGCCGCCCACGGCCTCACCGAAGAAGAATACGAACTGGTGCTCCAGATCCTGGGCGGGCGGGCCCCGAATCTCACCGAACTGGGCATCTTCTCGGTGATGTGGAGCGAGCATTGCTCCTACAAGTCCTCCAAGAAGTGGCTGAAGACCCTGCCTACCAAGGCCCCCTGGGTGATCTGCGGGCCCGGCGAGAACGCGGGCGTCATCGACATCGGCGACGGCCAGGCGGTCATCTTCAAGATGGAAAGCCACAATCATCCGTCGTTCATCGAGCCCTACCAGGGCGCCGCCACCGGCGTGGGCGGCATCATGCGCGACGTCTTCACCATGGGCGCCCGCCCGGTCGCCAACCTGAACGCGTTGCGCTTCGGCGCCCCCGGCAATCCGAAAACCCGCCACCTGGTCTCGGGCGTGGTGGCCGGTATCGGCGGCTACGGCAACTGCATGGGCGTGCCCACCGTGGGCGGGGAGTGCGAGTTCCACGCCTCCTACGACGGCAACATCCTGGTCAACGCCATGACCGTGGGCATCGCGCCCGCCGACCGCATCTTCTATTCGGCCGCCGCCGGCGTCGGAAACCCGGTGGTCTACGTGGGTTCCAAGACCGGGCGCGACGGCATCCACGGCGCCACCATGGCCTCGGCCGAATTCAACGAGGATTCCGAGGAAAAGCGCCCCACCGTCCAGGTGGGCGATCCGTTCACCGAGAAGCTCTTGCTGGAAGCCTGCCTGGAACTGATGGCCACCGACGCCATCGTCGCCATCCAGGACATGGGCGCCGCCGGCCTGACCTCGTCCTCCTTCGAGATGGCGTCGAAGGGCGGGGTCGGCATCGAGATGGACCTGGACCAGGTCCCCCAGCGCGAAGCCAACATGACGGCTTACGAGATGATGCTCTCCGAATCCCAGGAACGCATGCTGATGATCCTCAAACCCGGCAAGGAGGATATGGCGCGCGCCGTCTTCGAGAAATGGGACCTGGAATTCGCCGTCGTCGGTCACCTGACCGATACCGGCCGCATGGTTATCCGCCACCGGGGCGAGACGGTCGCCGATCTACCCATCGACCCCCTGGCCCTGGCTTCCCCCGAATACAACCGCCCCTGGATTCCGACCCCCGCCCGCCCGGCCCTGGACCCCGAGGAGGTGCCGGCCCCCCAGAGCCTCGTCGAGGCCCTGAAGACCCTGGTCGGCGGCCCCGACGGTTGTTCCAAGGCCTGGATCTGGCAGCAGTACGACCACATGGTGATGGGCGATACCTTGGCTGTCGGCCGGCCCGGCGGCGACGCCGCGCTGGTGCGGGTGCACGGCACAAGCAAGGGCCTCGCCATGACCAGCGACGTGACGCCCCGCTACTGCCTGGCCGACCCGGCGCAAGGCGGCAGGCAGGCGGTCGCCGAAAGCTGGCGCAATATCACCGCCTGCGGCGCCACGCCGCTGGCGATCACCGACAACATGAACTTCGGCAATCCCCAGAAGCCCGAGATCATGGGCCAGTTCGTCGGCTGTATCGAAGGCATGCGCGACGCCTGCGAGGCCCTCGACTATCCGGTCGTCTCCGGCAACGTGTCGCTTTATAACGAAACCGCCGGCAAGGCCATCCTGCCCACGCCCACCATCGGCGGCGTCGGCCTGATCGACGACGTGACCAAGGCGGTGGGCATCGCCTTCCGGGAAGCCGGCGAGACGATCATGCTGATCGGCGAGACCCAGGGCCACCTGGGGGCGTCCATGTACCTGCGCGACGTCTGCGGTCGCGAGGAAGGCGCCCCGCCCGGCGTCGATCTGGCCGTCGAACGGCGCAACGGCGATTGCATCCGCCGCCTGATCCTGGACGGCAAGGTCACCGCCTGTCACGACTTGGCCGATGGCGGCCTGGCGGTCGCCCTGGCGGAAATGGCCCTGGCCGGCAACCTCGGCGCCCACGTGGATGCTCGCCCGCCCGCCGACCTGCCGGCCCATGCCTTCTGGTTCGGCGAGGACCAGGGCCGCTATCTGGTAACGACTCGCGACGCCACGGCGGTGACCACCGCCTGCGTCCATGCCGAGGTTCCGGCGCTCAAGCTGGGCAGCACCGGCGGCACCCACCTGACCCTGGCCCCGGGCGAGACCATCGCCCTGGCGGACCTGAAAGCCCTGCACGACGGGTGGCTGCCCGGCTTCATGGCCGCCCCCGACGCCACCGCCTGAGGAGCCCGCCCCATGGCCATGGACGCCCATGAAATCGAACGCCTGATCCGGGAGGGGATTCCCGACGCCCAGGTGACCATCGAGGACCTGCGCGGCGACGGCGACCATTACGCGGCGCTGGTGGTATCCGCCGCCTTCAAGGGCAAGAGCCGGGTGCAGCAGCACCAGATGGTCTACGCGGCGCTGCAGGGCCGGATGGGCGGCGAACTCCACGCCCTGGCCCTGCAGACGGCCGTTCCGGGAGAGGCCTGACGCCGTTGACAGAACGGGAGGGGGGGCCCATATCAAGGCCGCTTCACCAGTCAGCGAGGATTCCTCCCGTGAATACCAATCCCGTCTTTACCCGCATCCAGAAGGAAATCGACGACAACCCGGTCGTGCTGTTCATGAAGGGCACGCCGATGTTTCCCCAGTGCGGCTTTTCCGCCGCCGTGGTGCAGGTGCTGAGCCAGCTAGGCGTCAAGTTCAAGGGCATCGACGTGCTGCCCGATCCGGAACTGCGCGAAGGCATCAAGCAGTTCGCCAATTGGCCGACCATTCCCCAGCTTTACGTGAAGGGCGAGTTCGTCGGCGGCGCCGACATCGCGCGCGAGATGTTCGCGTCGGGCGAACTGAAGCAGCTTCTCGAAAGCAAGGGCGTGCCCTTCGCCCGCTGAATGGGAAGCGATCTGGACGACGGACTGGCGAAATTCCGGGCCGGCGACCCGCAAGGGGCCGCTGCCTGTTGCCGCCGCGTCCTGGACGGCGATCCCAGGAATTCCGAGGCCCGGCACCTGCTGGGCCTCGCGCTTTTCCAGACCGGGGATCTGGCGGAAGCGGTCTCGCAGATCCGCCGGTCGGTGCTGCTGGAACCGGCGAACGTGGCCGCCTGGCTGAACCTCGGGGTCGGGCTGAAGCGCCTTAAGAGGCGCGACGATGCGGAAGCCGCCTTCCTGGAAGCCCTGAACCGCGACCCGTCCTTTGCCGGCGCTTGGTTCAACCTGGGCAATCTGTACCTGGAATCGGCCCGCCCCTGCGAGGCCGAATCGGCCTACCGCCGCGCCCTGGACATCGATCCGGACGATGGCCGGCCGCTGCAGAATCTGGCGGTGGCGCTCAGGGACATGGGAAGGCTGGAGGAGGCCGAGGCTCTGCTGCGCCAGATCGTCGCCGCCCAGCCCGCCGACGTCGGCGCCCTCAACAACCTGGGCAACGTGCTCCGCGAACGCAAGCGGGCCGATGCCGCGATCCCGCTGCTGGAGGAAGCCGCGAGCCGGGACCCGGCGTCGGCCGACGTGGCCTACAATCTGGGGGCCGGCCTGGCTGAGGAAGGCCGGACCGGCGAGGCCGATCGGGCTTTCGGCCGCGCGGTGGTCTTGCGGCCCGCCTTCGTCAAGGCGCGCTGGGCGAAGGCGCTGGCCCTGCCCATCCTCTACGATAGCGAAGACGAGATCGAGGATTGGCGTTGCCGCTATGCGGCCGGCCTCGCGGAACTGGACCAAGGCCTGCGCCTGGATTCGCCGTCGGAGATCGCCGAAGCCCTGGAAGCGATCCGGGAACGCACCAATTTCGCCCTGCCGTACCAGGGGCGGAATGACCGCCAACTGCAGATGCAGTATGGCGCCCTGGTCCACCGCATCGCCGCGGCCGCATTTCCCCGCCATGCCGAACCGTTGGCTCCGCGAAGCCGGAACGGGCGCCTCAAGGTGGGATTCGTCTCCGCCCACTTCCGGCAGCATACGGTGCTCAAGCTGTTCGGCGGCTGGCTGACCGGGCTCGACCGCGACCGCTTTGCGGTCCATGGCTTCACCACCGGCCTGCTGACCGATCCGGTCACCGAGAACATCCGCGCCCGCCTGGACGGCTTCCATCCGGCTACGGTCGAAACCCTGGCGGCGGCGGCCTGCGACACCTTGATCTACCTGGACATCGGCATGGACCCCCGCGCCCAGGTTCTGGCCGCCCTTCGCCTTGCGCCACGCCAGTACGTGGCCTGGGGCCATCCGGAGACTACCGGTCTTCCGACTCTCGACGGGTTCCTGTCCAGCAGCGGAATGGAGCCGGAAGATGGGGAATTGCACTACACCGAGTCCCTGATCCGTCTCCCCAACCTGTCCATTTCCTACCCCCGTCCGCCGGCGCCCCCGGCGGAACTACGAAAGGATGGCCCGCCGATCCTGCTGTGCGGCCAGAGCCTGTTCAAGCTGCTCCCCCGCTTCGACGCCCTGGCGGTGCGGCTGGCGCGGGAGATCGGGGCCTGCCGGCTGGAGTTCATCGCCCACCCGTCGGACGCCGTGACCGGGAAGTTCCGCGCCCGGATCGGCGCCGCCTTCCGCGCCGCCGGCCTGGACGAGGACCGCATCCGCATCCATCCCCGCCTGTCCCCGACCGACTTCCTGGCGGTCAACCGGAATGCCGACCTGGGCCTGGACAGCCTTGCCTGGTCGGGCGGCAACACGACCCTGGAGGCCCTGGCCTGCGGCTTGCCGGTCGTTACCCTTCCCGGCGACCTGATGCGCGGCCGTCACAGCAAGGCGATCCTGGAGCGGGCCGGCCGCCCCGACCTGATCGCCCGCGACGCCGACCAGTATGTGGAAATCGCCGCCCGCTTGGCCGCCCGCCCGGAACGCCTGGATACCCCCGCGTCCCTGTTCGACGACCCCGAACCGGTCGCGGCTTTGGGCGATCGGCTGGAACGGGGCTGACGCCTGCCATTTCCTCCGATTGCCGTGCGGCGGGTTTCCGGGCATAGTGGGGCCGCATGGCTAAAAGGGGGAACGGAGCGGATCGGGAAACATTGCAGGCCGACAACGGCTTGGCGGGTCCGCTTGCCCTGATGGCCGACATGAGCCAGGATTTCGCCGCTTCCCGCGACTTGGAAGACACCTTGCGCCGGGCGCTTGCCCGCATCTCCGACCATGTGGGCGCGGAAGGGGGAGCCCTGTTCCTGCTGGACGAGGGGGCGACCAACCTGAATTGCCATGCCTGCGTCGGCCCCATCGACATCACCGGCCTCACCCTGCAGGCCGACCAGGGCATCGTCGGCCGCTCGGTGCAGAACAACATCCCGGAAATCGTCCGCGACGTGGAAAGGGACCCCAATTTCCACAAGACGGTGGACGACAAGACCGGCTTCACCACCCGCTCCATCCTCTGCGCCCCGATGGCGGTCAAGGACAAGCGGATCGGCGCCATCGAACTGGTCAACAAGAAGGGCGGCGACGGGCTGTTCTCCAGGGCCGATCTTCAGGTGTTGCAGGTGCTGTCCTCTTCGGCCGGCATGGCGATCCTCAACGCCCGCATGGCCGAGGCCCTGGTCGAGCAGGAGCGCACCCGCCACGAACTGGAATTGGCCGCCGAGATCCAGCGCGGCCTGCTGCCCGAGGCGGGGAGCGACGACTTCCCGGTGGCCGGGGTCAACGTGCCGGCCCGCATGGTGTCGGGCGACTTCTACGACTTCTTCACGCTGGAAGACGGCCGCATCTGTTTCGCCATCGGCGACGTTTCCGGCAAGGGCATGAACGCGGCCCTGCTGATGGCCAAGACGGCCAGCGTGTTCCGCTGCCTGGGCCGCACCGTGCACGAGCCGGGCCGCCTGCTGTCGCTGATCAACCGCGAGGTCTGCGAGACCACCACGCGGGGCATGTTCGTCACCATGGCGGCCGGCATCTTCAATCCCGCCAGCGGACGGGCCCGTCTGGCCAACGCCGGCCACGAACCGGCCCTTCTGCTACGCGCCGACGGAACGGCAGAGCGTTTCGAGGCCGACTCGCCACCGCTAGGCATCTCGCCCCTGCTGGTCCCCGAGCACGCCTTTCCCGAAGTCGAGATCGACCTGACCGGAGGAACGCTCTACCTGTTCACCGACGGCGTCACCGAGGGTACGGTCGAGGACGGCTCTGCCCTGGGCTCCGAGGGCTTCCAGCGGATGGCCGGCCGGGGACGCGAACGGCCGCTCGCCGAACGCCTGGCGGCGATCTCCGCCCTTCTGGCCCGACCCGGCGCCACCTTGCACGACGACGTCACCATCTTGGCCGTCGAGGATCGCGGCGGGGACCGGGCGGATGTTTTCGCCCCCACGGCCATTTCCGGCGAACGCTTGGTGAAACTTTCCTTCCCGGCCCGGCCCGACCGTCTCAAGCTGGTGCGTAGCGCGGTTTCCGAGGCGGCGCGCATCTGCGGCATGGGGGACGAGACCGTGCTCGACGTGGTGCTGGCGGTCGACGAAGCCTGCCAGAACGTGATCCGCCACGCTTACAAGAACTCGGGCGAGGGCCTCGTGGCCCTGGAAATCCATCGCACGGCCGACGAGATGACGATCCTGCTGCGCGACTACGCCGAACCGGTGGACGTCAGCAAGATCAAGCCGCGCGATCTGGACGACATCCGGCCGGGCGGCCTGGGCACCCATTTCATCCGCGAGGTGATGGACTCGGTCGAATTCCTGCCCACTCCCCCGGATGGCGGCAACCTGCTAAGAATGGTCAAACGCATCGGATGACACGAGGCGGAAAATGAAACACGACGTAAGGGATGAGGGCAAGGCGGTCGTGGTGGCCTTCCAGGGGGACGTGGACCTGGAAAGCTCCCGCGAGGCGCGCAAGGTCCTCTTGGAAGCGGCGGGACGCAAGAAGGCCCTGCTGGTCGATCTGTCGGGGGTTTCCTACATCGACAGTTCGGGCGTGGCGTCCCTGGTGGAGGCCCTGCAGACCGCCAAGAAGAACGGTCAGGCCCTGGCCCTGGTGGCGGTCAGCGAGGCCGCTCTCCGGGTGCTCAGGCTGGCCCGGCTGGACAAGATATTCGTCATCCACCCCACCGTGGCCGAGGGCCTGAACCTGGTTCCCTGACATGTCCGCCCCCGATGACAAGCCGCCCAGCGCCGCCGTCCGCTTCACCGAGAAGGTGGGGCGCAACGTCGTCGTGGCCGTCGAGGAAATCGGCAACTGCGGGGTCCTGCTGGGCGAAAGCCTGTTCTGGATGCTGCTGGGCCCCAAGTACCGCCAGCCGGTGCGCATGGTGTCCATCGTCGCCCAGATGATGGAAATCGGCATTCGGGCGGTGCCCATCATCGCCCTGCTGGCCGCCACCATCGGCGTCATGCTGGCCATCCAGGGCATCCACACGCTCCGGCTGTTCGGCGCCGAATCGCGCGTCACCATCGGCATCGCGTTGTCCATCACCCGCGAGTTCGCCCCCCTTATCACCGGCATCCTGGTGGCCGGCCGGTCGGGCTCGGCGCTGGCCGCCCGCCTGGGCACCATGAAAATCAACCAGGAAGTGGACGCCCTGCACGTCATGGGCATCAACCCGGTCCGCTTCCTGGTCGCCCCCGCCCTGTTCGCCATGATCGTCATGGTGCCGGCGCTGACCTTCTTCAGCGACCTGGTGGGACTCTATGCCGCCGGGCTCTACGTGGGCTTCGATCTGGGCATCAGCATGGCCGCCTACATCGACCAGGTGCGCGAAATACTCAACAACGACCACTTGGCGCACGGCCTGGGCAAGAGCCTGATCTTCGCCGTCCTGATCGCCGTCATCGCGGTGGTCAACGGCGCCTCGGTCTCGGGCGGCGCGGAAGGAGTCGGCAAGGTGACAACCCGCGCCGTGGTGCAGTCCATCTCGGCCATCGTGGTCACCGACATGATCTTCGCTTTCGTGGTGACCCGCTGATGAATGCCCCGGCGACCGCTTCCGGCCGTACCAAGGTGATCGAGGTCGACGACCTGGTCACCCACTATGGTCCCCGCCTGATCCTCAAGGGCATCACCATGGATGTCCGCGACGGCGAGATCATGGTCATCATGGGCGGCTCGGGTTCGGGCAAGAGCACCCTGCTCCGCCATCTGCTGGGCCTGGAACGCCCGACAACGGGGGCCATTCGCATCCTGGGCCAGGACATCACCAAGCTGACCATGAAGGAGATGTTCGCGCTCCGCCGGCGTTTCGGCGTCGCCTTCCAGGGCGGCGCCCTGTTCAGTTCGATGACCGTCGGCCAGAACATCATGCTGCCTTTGGTCGAGCATACCGACCTTGATCCCATGACCATGGAGATCATGGCCCGCATGAAGCTGGAGGTGGTCAACCTGGCCGGCTTCGAGAACCTGATGCCGTCCGAACTGTCGGGCGGCATGATAAAACGCGCCGCCGTGGCCCGCGCCATTGTCATGGACCCGCAGATCCTGTTCATGGACGAGCCGTCGGCAGGCCTGGACCCGGTGGTATCGGCGTCCCTGGACGACCTGATCCTGCGTCTGCGCGACGCCATGGGCATGGCCATCGTGGTGGTGACCCACGAACTGGAAAGCGCTTTCAAGATCGCCGACCGCATCACCGTCCTGGACAAGGGCAACATCCTGTTCGTCGGCACCGTCGAGGAAGTGCGCAACCATCCCAGCGAGCGCATCCAGAATCTGCTGAACCGACGCACCGAGGAAGACAACGTCGATCCCGAGGAATACCTGCGCCGGCTGATGGGGGAAGAAACCATGGGGAGGGCCAGGCTGTGAAAAGCAACAAGATCAATTACCTGCTGGTGGGCAGCTTCGTACTGGTCATGGTGGCGGCGCTGATTTTCGTTACCGCGGTGCTGTCGGGACGGACGGGAACGGCGGATGCCTACTACGCCATCTACAAGAACGTCACCGGCGTCAAGTTCGGCACCCAGGTGCTCTATGAAGGCTATCCCATCGGCCAAGTGGAAAAGATCACGCCGATGGCGGAAAAGGGCGGCATGCGCTTCCGGGTCGACCTGACGGTCAACCAGGGCTGGATGATCCCGGAAGACAGCGTGGCCAGCATCCGCGCGCCGGGCCTGCTGTCGGCCATCACCATCGCCATCGACGCGGGCAAGAGCGAAAGGCCGCTCACTCCCGGCGCCCAGATCAAGGGCCAGGATGCCGCCAACCTCTTCTCCGTGATGTCCAACGTGGCCTCCGACCTGGGCAGCCTGGCGGATACCCATCTGCGCCCCCTTCTGATCACCTTGGACCGCACGGTTGCGGTCTTCGGCAACCTCCTGGAGAAAGACGGCGAGCGCTTGGTCGGCGAGATCATCTCCCTGATCCAGGATATCAACAAGCGGGTGCCCAAGGTGGCGGAGGACATCGAGATCTTCAGCGGCGAGATGAGCAAGGCCAGCAAGGAATTGAGCGCCTTCCTCTCGCCGGCCAACCGCAAGGCGATGGAAGACATGATCGGCAACCTGGATGCCGCGTCCAAGGATTTGCACGGCGTTTCCGGCAAGGCCAACGCCCTGCTCGACAACTCCAACAAGCTGGTGACCGATACCGACGGCGTGGTGGTCAAGAACCGCGAGAAGATCGAGGCCTCGGTCAACGACATGCGCCATGTGCTCGGATCGTTGTCCCGCCACATCGACTCGATCAACCAGAATCTGGAAGGCACGGCGCGGAACATGTATGAATTCAGCCGGGAAATCCGCCAGAACCCGGGCCGCCTGCTGGGCGGTTCGAGTCCGAAGGACGAAGCGACGGAGGGGACCAGACGATGAGCAAGCTGAAGCCGATCATCCTCGCGCTGGGATTGTCGCTGGCCGTTGCTGCCTGCGGCGGCGGCGGCGGCCCGGTGCCGCAGAACACCTTTTATCGTCTTCAGGTGGCGGCGCCCGCCGCGTCCGGGGCGGCCGCGATCCTGCCGGGCATCCTGGAAGTGGACCGCTTCGTCGTCGAGGGCCTGACCGCCGGCCGGGCGATCGTCTATAGCGATAGCGCCAAGCCCCAGGAATTGCACGAGTACCACTACCACCTTTGGACCGAGCCCCCGGCCACCATGCTGCGGGACGAACTGGTCAACTTCCTGCGTGCCGGCAAGGCCGCCGCCCAGGTGGTCACCCCCGAGGTGCGGGTATCGCCCGACTACATGGTGCGCGGCCGCATCCTGCGCCTGGAGCGGGTCGTCGGAGGAACCCCTGGGGCCCTGGTGGAACTGGAGATGTCGGCCCGCAAGATCCGCGGCGACGAGTTGCTGCTGCTCAAGACCTACAAGGCCCAGGTGGTGCCTTCCGGCGACGCGGTGGGCGAGGTGGCGACCGCCTTCGGCAAGGCCCTGACCGACGTCTATGGCCGCTTCCTGGGCGACCTGGCCGCCGCGAAAAGGTGAGCCGCACCTTCGAGGCGACCGTCGAGGCCCTGGGCAGCCAGGGCGACGGCTTGGCACGGGCGGCGGACGGCACCCGCCTCTATATTCCCTTGGCCCTGCCCGGCGAACGGGTGCGGGTACGCATCCGCGACAAGCGCGGCGACGGCCTGCTGGCCGAAATGGAAGAGTTGCTCGAACCCGCACCCACCCGGGTCGCACCCTTCTGTCCCCTTTTCGGAAGCTGCGGCGGCTGCGCCTTGCAGCATGCCGATGCGGCCAGCCATGCGGCCTGGAAGGTGCAACAGGTCACCGAGGCCTTAGCCCATCGCGGTATCGAAGCCACCGTCGCGGCGCCGGTCATGGTGCCGCCCGGCCGGCGGCGACGCGCGACCTTCAGCGTCATGCGGCTCCAGGCCGGGGTCGTGCTGGGATTCAGCGAGCGGCTCGGGCGTCGGGTGGTGGATGTGCGCCGCTGCCCTTTGCTGCTGCCCGCCCTCGACGACCGCCTGCCGGCCTTGCGCGAGGCCCTGGCCGGCGTCTTGCGCCAAGGAGAGCGGGGCACCTTGCGCCTCACCCTGGCGGCGGAAGGACTGGACTTGGTGCTCGGCCTGGCCCGCCGCCCTGGCCCGGAGGAAGGCCTGCGGCTGGCTGCTCTGGAAGGGGTGGGGCGGGTTTCCTGGCAGAAGTCGGAAGCCGAGCCCGCCGAGTTGCTGGCCCAGCGCCGGCGCCTGCACATCACCCTGTCCGGCATCGCCGTGGAACTGCCGCCGGGCGGCTTCCTCCAGCCCAGCGCCGAAGGCGAAGCGGTCCTGGTCGGCTTGGTGCGCGAGGCCCTGGGCCGACCCAAGCGGGTTCTCGATCTTTACGCCGGCCTCGGAACCTTCGGCCTGGCTCTGGCGGGCGACGGGCTTTCCGTCCAGGCGGAAGAAGGCAACGCGGCGGCCGTCGACGCCCTGCGGCAGGCGGCAGGCCGGGCCGGCCTGGGCGGCCGCCTGGCGGCCGAGGTCCGCGACCTGGACCGTCGGCCCCTGGCTGATGCCGAACTCAAAGCCTTCGATGCCGCGATCTTCGATCCACCCCGTGCCGGCGCCCGCTTCCAGGCCGCCGCCCTGGCGCGGAGCCCTTCGATCCGGCGCATCGCCGCGGTGTCCTGCAATCCCGCCACCCTGGCCCGCGATCTGCGCCTGCTGGTCGACGGCGGCTTTCGGCTCCTCAAGGTGGTCCCCGTCGACCAGTTCCCCTACGCCGCCCACGTCGAGGCCGTGGCCATTCTTGCCCGCTGACCGGCAGAATTTGCCGGGCAGAAATTACCGCGGGCAGCGGAACGCTTTCGTTAACCTGTTGACGCTACACTATTTCCCGTGAGTTGCCGGACGATTTCCCGCTGGCACGGTTCCTGAAAGGGTAAGGGCAGGACCCGAAGGAGAGGAGGCCCACCATGAAGACCCCCGCCAAGATCGCCCTCTGGGACGTTCCCCCGCTTTACCGGCGCCGCCCCGACCAGCCGACCTGGCCGACCACGGTGGTCTGGCAGGTCGTCCCGGCATCCGAGCGCCGCTACCGCGTCGTCCCCGCCGCCCCCGGCTGGACGGAAGTCGTTTAGTCCGGCGTCATACCAGTTCGAGGAGCGCCCTGACCGCATTGTCCGCGCCGTCGGCGATCTGGCCGATAGTGGAATCCAGCATATAGCAGGGCGTCGTGACCAGCTTCAGGCGCCGGTCCACCACCACCTCGCCATGGCCGGCGATCTTGTGGCGGCCGCCCATGGCGACGATGGCTTCGGCCGTGGCGGCGTCGTGGCCGATGGTCACCTCCGCCCCTTCCAGCACTCGGGCCATCAAGGCCGGCGCGATGCAGAGCGCGGCGATCGGCTTGCCGGCCGTCACGGCCCCGCGGACGACCCGGACCACTTCGGGATCGACTTCACAGCCCGCACCGTCGAAGGCCAGGCCGCACAGGTTCTTGGCGACGCCGAAGCCACCGGGAAACAGCAGGGCATCGACCTTGCCGGGGTCCAGATCGCTTAGCGGCTTGATGTCGCCGCGTGCGATGCGGGCCGATTCCGCCAGAACGTTGCGCTTGCCGGTCTCCGGCTGGCCGGTCCGGTGATCGACCACCTGGGCCTGGTCGATGTCGGGAGCATAGCATCGGTAGGCAGCCCCCCGGCGATCCAGGGCCAGCAGACTGAGCACCGCTTCATGGATCTCGGCCCCGTCGAACACGCCGCAGCCGGACAGGACCACCGCCACCAGAGGTTTGCGTTCGGCCATGGTCGGCCTACATGTCTAGCGCGCGCTTGTAGAGTTCCATGATCTCCTCCTGCTCCTTGCGGTCGGCATGGTCGAGCTTCCGCAGGCGGACGATCTGGCGCACGACCTTGATATCGAAGCCTGCTCCCTTGGCTTCCGCGTAGACGTCGCGGATGTCCGCTGCAAGGGCGGCTTTCTCCTCTTCCAGTCGCTCGATCCGTTCGATGATGGTACGCAGGCGATCCGCCGCGATTCCCCCGACATCGGTCATGGCTAGGCCTCCCTTCGACAACCGGCGTATGAACCGGCGGCGGGCACCATAATCGGCTTTTCCGCGGATTTGCAAGGGATTCGCGCCGCAGGACGAAAGCAAGGGTTGCGGGATCGCGCGGGATTGCGCAACATCGCAGCCGAGAATGGGAGAATCATTTGGCGCCATACAATCTCGAACGGGTTTCGATCCTGTTGGTCGAGGATAACCGGTACGTCCGGAACATCATCCAGGACTTGTTGCGCCATTTCCGTTTCGGCCGTGTTTCGGTCTGCTCCAACGGGGAGGAAGCCATCGACTTCCTCAAATCCATGGGATCTGCGGCCATGCCGGGCGGAACGGCGGCACTCGACATCGTGATTTCAGACTTGGTGATGTCGCCGATCAACGGCCTGCTGTTGCTGCGCTGGCTGCGTTCGGCCAAGGAATCTCCCAACCGCTTCCTGCCCTTCATCATGCTGTCGGGAGCTGCCGACCGGGAATATGTGAATGCCTGCCGCGACCTGGGCGGCACCGAGTTCCTGGCTAAGCCCTTTGCCGTCGAGACGGTCTACCGGCACATTCTTGAGGTCATCGACTATCCGCGCCAGTTCGTCGCGACCCAGCACTATTTCGGGCCCGACCGACGGCGTCGCGTCCTGCCTCCGTCCGATGGCCATGAGCGGCGCATCGCCCGCGAGGAAGACGCCGTCGTCGTCTATTCCTCGGAGAGGGTGGTGAAGCCGCAGGAAACAGCCGATGTCTGGTTCTTCCGGCTGCCCAACCGCCTCAAGGAGAAAGCCGGCGGCCTGGGCAAGGGAGGAGGGGAACCCGGCGACATCCCCCTGGACCTTCTCAGAGAGGCGGAGGCCATGCTAGACCGGGCCGCCCTGGATTTTGCCCAATGGGCCACCACCTATTTGGCGAAGCTGTCGGACCTCTGCACCGACGCCGTGATGAAGCCCGGGCGCCGCGACAGCTATTTCCGCGAGATCAATCTGCTGGCCCACGAACTGCGCGGCCAGGGCGGGACCTTCGGCTATCCGTTGGTCAGCATGTTCGGCAAGATGCTCTACGACCTGACCGGCGAGAACTGCCGCGAGGACGACAATGCCGTCGAGATCGTCAAGGCGCACATCGACGCCATGCGGGCGGTGCTCCGCGAGAAGATTGCGGGCGATGGCGGCAAGATCGGCCGCGACCTGCTGGTCTCGCTCAACCAGGCCCTCGACAAGTATTCGGTAGTCCGCTGAAATCGACGTGCATATCCTCCAGGATTCCCGCCAGAAGGTCCGCCCAGCGGTCGATACCCGCCTTCGATTCCAGATGATCCTGGCGAATTTCAACCGTCCCATGCGGCAGGCCAGCGGGGACCGCGTGCCGGTCGATGGTATAGGCGACGCCGCGGCCGGAATAGGGCTCGTTGTCGCCGACCGTCAGCCCCGCTGCACACAGCCGGGCCATCAGGGGCGCCGCCAAGCGCAGATCCCGGTTCCACAACACGCCCGCGTCCCAGGGCCGGACCACCCCGCCCAGGCTAGGCGTGAAGCTATGGACGGAAAGCAGCCAGGGGACCGTGCCCGCTTCCCGGAAAAGCCCGAGGCGGGCGGCAACGGCCCGGTGGTAGGGTTCGTGGATGGCGGCGAGGCGAAGGGCCCGCTGGCGGACGCTCAAGTGCCGGTTGCCGGGGATGGGGACGCCGTCGCTGATCGCGGGGATGCAGGTCGGATCGGCCGGGTCCCGGTTGCAGTCGACCACCAGGCGCGAATAGGCGGACAGGACCCGCGGGGCTTGAAGTCGGAGAGCCATGCGACGCACGACCGCCGCCGCACCGATGTCGTAGCCGATGTGCCGGGAGAATTCGGCTTCCGCCAAACCCAGATCGCCGAGGGCCAAAGGCACACGGTTTCCCGCGTGATCGGCGATCAGGAGGAATGGGCGGGGTACGCCGTCAGGTTCGCCGGTTTCAACCGCCGGGGGATCGTCCGGACCGATCAGCACCGCTTCCATTGCCGGTCCGAACGATGGATTCGCGGTCATTCGGCGATCTTCCTCGGCAGGCTGGGCCGCGACAGTACGAACCAAGCCCCATAGGCGATGAACAGGGCCATGCCCCCTACCGCCGGCCAGGGCGCCCCGGAAAACCCCACCACGTAGACGAGGCTGACCGCCATCGCGCCCACCGACAGGAACTTGACGCGGAGAGGAATGACGCCGTGCTGTTCCCAACGCTGCAACGGAGGGCCCAGTTGGGGATGGTGGTAGAGCCAGGCGTGGAAACGCCCGGAACTGCGTGCGAAGGCCCAAAGGGCGATGAGCAGGAACGGTGTCGTCGGCAAAACCGGGAGGAACGCCCCCACGACTCCGAGGACGACGAAGGACCATCCGAGCACGATCAGCAGATATCGCTTGGTGGCGGCCGCGAGCATGGGCGAGACGATCCGGACTTCAGGCTTCTTCCTGAAGATAGGGCGCCGGCCCGCGGCAGGCCAGTCCTGTTTTCTTCCGTCCGATCAGATCGCGGCCGGCGCCGGCTGCGCCTCGGCCTCAGGCTCCTCGATCGGCGCGGCCTGCAAGGCGGCCAGACTGAGGAAAGGCTTGAGGATCAGGAAATGGACGGCCAGCCCGATCACCAGGGCAGGCGGCTCCGGGTCCCGGCCAACATCTCCCGAAGCGCCCCGCATTCGCTATCCGGCGCCGAATCTTCCGATTGTTGTTCCATATGCTGGGTGATCGTCATCGACATGGCATCCCCGCCCTTTCATGCTCAAAGTCTAGCGTGGCGGAAGACGAACCACACCATACGACAGCAGTTCTCATTATGGCGTCGAGCGGCGGTTTCTGGGGTTGCTGGAAAAGGAGGGGGTTGGCTTCCGTCGATCAAGCGGTCTGTGGCGGTGGGACTCCGGTTCGGATGGAGCGGAAGAGACTGGCCCACGAGGGGAAGACGAGATAGGCGGTGATGGTGTGGATATGCTCGAAGAGCCGGGTTCGGGCGCCGAGTTCTTGTTTGGCCTCGCGCTAGAGCATTTTCCACTCAATCGCGATCATAACCGAAGATGGTCGTGAAAAGACAACCTTGTCAGACAGGAGGCCTCGCCGCCTCCGCCACTCCCCTACCGCGAAGCGGTTTCGTTCAATCCCCTGCGATTCCTGCTGAGCGGAAAATGCTCTAGGCCTGTCGTTACCGGGTTGTCTGGCCGGATTTTCAACCTGCGGCCGCGGCCTGCGGGGGCGCGAGCCAGGGCGGCTGATGAAGTTGCCGTCCGTGGAGATACTTGCGCAGGGCTTCGCCGAGGATGCGCAGCCAGATTTGCGGCTTCGTCATCTTGCTGGAGCGCCTGGCCGCAGGCGGCGGACTGAAGGGCGCCCTGGTGACCATCGACGCCATCGCCCCCGCCGAGGCCGCCGGATGGAACGTCGATTACCTCGCCTCAATCCTCGGATTCACGCCTCATTACCCTGGATTCGTTGCCCTCCTCGCCGTCGGAAAGGTCCGGAATCTCCGGACTTTCGTCGGTCTGGACACGATAGCCCTCGCTTAACCAGCGACCCAGGTCGATGTCGGCGCAACGCTTCGAGCAGAAGGGTTTGAACGCTACGTCGACCGGCTTGCCGCAAAGCGGACACTTCCGGGGCTTCAGCGAAACGACTTTCGCAGGGGTGTCCGTCATGGCGCAACCAGGATGTGGAATGTATCGGCGGGAAAGTCGGCACGCGCTTCCAAGACCACCGGGTGGCCAAAGCGATTCCCCGTTTCCGGCAGGGCGGCAAGAGCGGATGGTGCGGCCAGCAAGCGAAGGGTGCCGCCCGGCCGTGCCCGCGCCTCGCGCTCCAGGGCGGCCAGGATGTCGGCGGCGATCCGGTCGGGGGAAGGGATTCTCCCCGCCCCGCCGCAGGCAGCGCAGGGAACGGTGAGCAGCCGGGAGAGAGACTCGCCCGACTTGGTCCGGACCATTTCCACCAGTCCGAGAGCCGTGAAGCCTCGCACCTGGACGCCGGCCGGATCGGTTGCCACGGCCTCGCGGAGAGCGGTCAGCACTTTGCGGCGCCCTTCATCCCGCTTCATGCGCAGGAAGTCGACCACCAGGGAACCGGCCAGGTTGCGCAGCCGGATCTGGCGGGCGACCTCCGCGGCGGCCTCCCGGTTCACCGCCAGATGGGATGCCTCGCGTCCGCCCCCCGCGCCCGGACCGGCATTGACGTCGATGGCGACCAGGGCGGCCGTTTCCTCGATCGCCAGGCTGCCGCCCGATGGCAAGGGGACGTAAGGAACCAACGCCGCCGCGACGGCATCTTCCAACTCTTCGCCGAAGGCTTCCTCGCTCAAGGCGGCTTCGGGGAAATCGAGCCGCAGGCGTTCCGCCAGCGAAGGCGCGGGGCGCAAGCACAGGGGCGGCCGCAGGCCGGTAGCATCGCCGGGAACCTGGGCCAGCTTGGCCCCCTTTTCCCCTTCCGGGTCGCGGACCACGCGGACCGCCAGGGCGTCTCCCTCCGACAGGCCGTCGCTCAGAGGCAGGAAGCCGTCTCGCTCCAGCCCGATGTCGACGAACGCCGCCTGCAAGCCCTTCGCCACCTTGCGCAGCCGGCCCAGGTAGACGGCGCCCACCCGGCTCTCGCGGCCTGGCCGTTCGACGCGCAATTCAACCAGACGCTCCCCGTCCAGCAGGGCGGCGCGACCCAGGCCGGGACGGGAGTCGATCAGGATGCGGTCGATGGCCACCGGTAGCCGAGCCCCCTCAGCAGAGCGGCCGTTTCGAACAACGGCAAGCCGACGACGTTGGAATAGGACCCCACGATGCCCCGCACGAACAGAGCGGCCCGGCCCTGGATGCCATAGGCCCCAGCCTTGTCGCGCCACTCGCCGGAGGCCAGGTAGGCATCGATCTCCTCGCCCGACAGGCGCTTGAAGGCGACGGCCGTGACGACCATGCGCGAATGCACCTTGCCGTCGGGGCCGACGATGGCCACGCCACCGTAGACCCGGTGGCGGCGGCCCGACAGCAGATCGAGAAAGCGCCGGGCCTCCGCCTCGGTTTCCGCCTTGCCGAGGATGCGCCGGCCGCAGGCCACCACAGTGTCGGCTCCCAGCAGATAGGCCCCGGGAAAGCCGTCGGCCACGGCGCGTGCCTTCGCTTCCGCCAGCCGCTGGGCGTGGCGGCGCGGCAACTCGCGCGGACGAACGCTTTCGTCCACGCGGGAGGGTTGGATGGCGTCGGGGACGATGCCCACCTGGGCCAGCAGCTCCACCCGCCGGGGCGAGGCCGACGCGAGCACCAGGCGCGACATGTTACTTGTAGCGGAAGGTGATGCGGCCCTTGGTCAGATCGTAGGGCGTCATCTCGACGTTGACGCGGTCGCCGGCCAGGACGCGAATACGGAACTTGCGCATCTTGCCGGCGGTATGGGCCAGGATTTCGTGGTTGTTGTCCAGCTTCACCCGGAACATGGCATTGGGCAGAAGCTCGGTGACCGTCCCGGTAAATTCCAGGACTTCCTCTTTCGCCATCTAAAGAAACCTCTTTGTTGAGCCGCGGGCGGCTGAGACATTGGCCCCGCAGCCTTCGAAAATCAAGCCCCTTGGGACGCAGGCCCCATGGAATCGAAGCGGTCGCGGATTCTTTGCAACAACTGGTCACGCACGCGCCGATAGGCATCCAGCCGTACCTCGCGGCTGCCTTCGATCACGGAAGGATCGAAAGTGTTCCAGAATTCCAGGTCGCAGGCCATGATGCGGGTCATCTCCACCGCCTTGTGCTGGGCCTGTGGCGACAGCGAGACCACCAGATCGAAATAGGCGTCCTGGAGGTCGTCGAAGGTTTTGGGCTGGTGGTCGGCGATGTCGATGCCGATTTCGCGCATGACCGCCACCGCGAATCCGTCGTGCTGCCCGGCGTGGACGCCCGCCGAATCCACATAGATGCGACCGCCGTAAAGGTGTTTGAACAGGCCTTCGGCCATTGGCGAGCGAATGGCGTTCTGGGTGCAGGCGAACAGGACTGCTGTCGGTGCCATGGTCAAGACCGGATATGCATGACGCAAATCAACGTGAACAGCCGCCGGGCCGTCACCGTATCGATGGCGATCCTGGGAGCCAAGCGGTCGCGCAGCATCTCCGCGCCTTCGTTGTGCAGTCCGCGCCGGCCCATGTCGATGGCTTCGATGCGCGATGGGGTCGCATCGCCGATCGCTTTGTAATAGCTGTCGCAGACCATGAAATAATCTTTGATGATGCCGCGCAACGGTGCCAGGGACAAAGGAAAGGCGAACAGCGGTGTCTCGCTTTCGTCGCGGACGTCGAACAGCAGCCGCCCCTCGGCCAGACCCAGGTGGAGGACGAAGGGCCCCGACACCCCGTCGACGGGCTGGAAGGAATTCTCGTCAAGCAGGTCCTGGATGGCGATCCGGCGCTCGTGCTCGACGCGCGGGCTGAAGCGCACGACGCCGTGGGCGTCCAGGGTGAGGCGGGACAGGCGCTGGTCGGGCGCCACGATGACCTACCGGGGCAGGTTGAGGCGGATGGAGACCGACAGGGCGTGGGCATCCAGTCCTTCCGCCTTGGCCAAGGCCACCGCCGCCGGGCCGATGGCGTTCAGTCCTTCCACCCCGGCCCCGATGATCGATGACCGTTTGAGGAAGTCCAGCACTCCCAGGGGGGAAGAGAAGCGCGCCGTGCGTGCCGTCGGCAGAACGTGGTTCGGTCCGGCCACGTAGTCTCCCAAGGCCTCCGGCGTATGGCGCCCCAGAAAGATCGCCCCGGCGTTGCGGATGCGCCGCGCCAGGGCATCCGGGTCCGCGCAGGCCAGTTCCAGATGCTCGGGCGCCAGGCGGTCGACCAGGGGAATCGCCTGGTCCAGGCGTTCCACCAGGATGACGCAGCCGTAGTCGTCCCAGCTCTTCCGGGCGATGGCGGCCCGTGGCAGGGTCTTCAGGTGGCTTTCGACGGCTTCTTCCACCGCGAGGGCGAAGGCCGCGTCATCGGCAATCAGGATGGATTGGGCGGCGGTGTCGTGTTCGGCCTGGGACAGCAGGTCGGCGGCGATCCAGGCCGGATCGTTTGCGCCGTCGGCCACCACCAGGATTTCCGACGGTCCGGCGATCATGTCGATGCCCACGATACCGAAGACTTGGCGCTTGGCTGCCGCCACATAGGCATTGCCGGGACCGACGATCTTGTCCACCGGACGGATGGTCGCCGTCCCATAGGCCAGCGCCGCCACCGCCTGGGCGCCGCCGACCCGGTAGATCTCGTCCACGCCGGCCACCCGGGCCGCCGCCAGAACCAAAGGATTGAGCCTGCCGTCCGGCGAGGGCACCACCATCACCAGGCGTTCCACCCCGGCGACCTTGGCCGGCAGGGCGTTCATCAACACCGATGAGGGATAGGCCGCCGTGCCGCCGGGAACATAGAGCCCCGCCGCGCCCACCGCCGTCCAGCGATAGCCGAGGCGGATGCCGGCGGCATCGACGTAGTCCTGGTCCTCGGGTATCTGGCGCCGGTGGTAGTCGGCGATGCGTTCCGCCGCCACCTTCAGGGCCGCCAGGGTCTCGGGCGCGCAGGCAGCGGTCGCGGCTTCCATCTGGGCGACGGTCACCCGCAGGGTTTCCGCGGTCAGGTCAAGGCGGTCGAATTTTTTCGTATAGGCCAGCAGGGCCGCGTCACCGTCGCGCCGCACCTCGTCCAGAATGGCCGCGACGACGGCGTTGACGTCGGCCTCGGCCTCCCGCTTGGCGGACATGAGGGCGGCGAAAGATGCCTCGAAGCCCTGGTCGCGGATATCAAGACGCTGCGGCATGGACGGCCTCCCGGAACCTCTCGATCCAATGGTCGATCTCGGTGGGCCGGGTCTTCCACGCGGTGCGGTTGACCGCGAGACGCGACGAGATGTCGGCGATATGCTCGATTTCCACCAGACCGTTGGCCTTCAGGGTGGCGCCCGACGATACCAAGTCGACGATGCGGCGGCAAAGCCCCAGCTTGGGCGCCAGTTCCATGGCTCCGTTCAGCTTGATGCATTCGGCCTGTACGCCCCGCCGGGCGAAGTGGCGGCGCGTGATCTCGGGATACTTGGTGGCGACGCGCACGTGGCTCCAGGTCGCCGGATCGTCGCCGGCCACCATCTCCTCGGGCTCGGCCACCGCCATGCGGCACCTGCCGATCCCCAGGTCGAGGGGCGCGTAGATTTCAGGGAAATCGAATTCCATCAGCACGTCGCTGCCCGCGATCCCGAGTTGCGCGGCACCGAAGGCCACGAAGTTGGCCACGTCGAAGCTGCGCACGCGGATCAGGTCGATCTCGGGCCGGCTGGTGGCGAAGCGCAACTGCCTTGCGTCCTTGTCGGCGAAGGCGGCTTCGGGTTCGATGCCGGCGGCCTTCAGGATGGGCATCACTTCCTTGAGGATGCGGCCCTTGGGCAGCGCCAGGATCAGCTTGTCGGTCGTGGTGTCGGTCATGGGGCGGGATTAATGGCACGTTTCGTCCAGGCCGACCAGGGGGGTATCTTATCCCTTCGTCAATCGGTCCACGGCCGTCCCCAGATCCAGACCGACGGGCACGATGGCTTGCTCTTCCAGGAACCGCCGTTCGTTGCGGGTGAGATCGGCTTCGGGAAGCACGGCGTAATGGGGCCCGGATGAGCGCTTCATGATCTGGCGGGCATAGGTGCGCAGCATCTGGTCGTAGAAGCGGCAGCCGAGAAACAGGAACCCCCTCCCGGCCCGGCGGGCCTGCACCTCGGGCGGAATCGGCGTCTGGATGTCCAGTTCGGTCAGGGCTTCCACATAGTCCGAATCGGAAACCAGGAAGCTGCCGCCCGGCCGGACGCAGCCGTGCGGCTTGTAGACCAGGGTCTGCCAGCCCGGCGCATCGGCGGACTGGCACTCGCGTCCGGCGCAGTCGAAGTATTTGGCCCAGATGTCGAGGTTCTCCCCCGCCCGCGTCACGCCCTGGACCAGGCCCCAATTCCTTCGCCCGGCAAAGGCGGCCGGCAGGGTATCGTCGTACCAGACGTCGACCACCAGGGGCAGCCACTTCAACTCGGCGAGCCACCGGTGCAAGGCTGTGGGGGGGAGAGCGGGACCGAAGGTCTCGGACATCAATCGGGTAAGCGTAATTCTGTGGCGGTTGGATTCGATATATTGCGCCACCGACCAGACGTTCCCGCGGATGCGTGCCGGGACCGAGATCTTGGCGGCGAGGCGGGCCGCCAGTTCGCGAGGCGCGGTCGGCACCGGCGCGGCGCCCGCGAGGGTCAGCAGGTCGGGCCCCAGGTAGGGAATGAGCCGGCCTTCGGCAACCAGGCGGCCAATGGTTTCCATGGCGTCCTCAGTCATCTTCGCCGCGCTTGCGGGCGGTGACCGTGATAGGCAGGCGGGGTTCTTCGCTCATGGCCGGCAGGTCGAGCACCCAGCCGTTGGCCAGCTTGATCCAGCCGCCCCAGAGGCCGGGCTTTTCCTGTTCGACGACGGCTTCTTCCAGGTCCTTCTTCGGTACATAGGCCGACAGGATGCCGTCCGCCTTGCGAATCATCACCTTCATGGCTTGCCCTCCAGAGATTCCAGTTCGGCGGCGCGCATGCCGACGATGCGTCCCGTTCCGATGAATTCCACGGCATAGACATGGAACTGCTGCAGGAAGGTGCCGATGTCGCGCACATAGCCTTCCTCGCCCTTCCGTACCAAGACCTCACCGATCTCGGCGCCGGCGAAGGTCCCGTCGTTCTTGACGTTCTTCCGCGAGCGCACCTTTTGTCCGAAGTCGAAGACAGGATCGGAGAAGATGTCGACGTCCGGTTCACGGGGCATGAGCGCCCTCCTCGGCCAGGCGGCGCTGGACCAGGTCGCGCACCGCGTCGACCTCGTCCTCCGCCAGGGACACCAAGCAACTCACATCGATGCGTTCGGCCACGGCATAACGCACCCGGCAATCGCCGTCGCCCAGCATGGGCTCCAGGTCGGCCACCGGCAGGCGACGGGCGACTTCGATGCGCACCATGGGATCGGGGTCATGGGCCAGGTAGCGGAGCAGGCGCTCGCCGGCCCGCCTTGCCACCTCCCGCCGGACGATGGGTTCCGGGTCGGTGGCCCCGAGCGCGATGGATTCCTCGGGCAGGCGGCGGATGGCGACGACGCGCACGTAGTAGTCCTCGTCGTCCAGCATGGGCCTGAGTTCGGGACCCGACAGGCGGCTGGCCACCGCCAGGCGCACCGAGGGGTCGGGATCACGGCGCAGCGTAAGGATCTGGCCGACCGGCAGGCGTTGCGCCACCACGGTTCGCACTCCCGGATCGGGATCGTCCAGCAGGCCGCGGATGCGGAAGATGCTGGCGTGGCGGGCGGCCACGGCGCGCAGTTCGAAATAGGGATGGTCCAGGTAGCCGTCGGCCACGTCGGAGTTGGCGGCGAAGAAATGATCGATTGCCGAGGGCCGGCGGTTGCGCACGCAGGCCGTGGCCGGCCGGCAGCGACCTTCCGTCCGCCGGCCGGCATGGGGACAGGCCGCGCAATCCACGGACCCGCCCCGCCAGTCGAGGATGTCTTCGTCGCGGCCCATGGCGGTTCAGGCGGGCACGCAGGTGTCGGGCACCGGACAGACGGCGGCGCACTGGGGCGCATCGAACTTGCCGTCGCATTCGGTGCACTTGCCGGCATCGATGACGAAGATGTCGCCCTTCATCTTGATGGCGTTGTTGGGGCATTCGAATTCGCAGCCGCCGCAGGCGGTGCAGTTTTCGGCGACGATGGTGTAGGCCATGGGTCTTCTCCTTCGGTCAGGCGCAAAGGGCCGCTTTCCGGACGCCGGACGAGGCGGCGTACCAGGCGGCGGCGGCGGTTTCGATGTAGTCCTGGGCATAGGCATCGACGACCGCGATGCCGGCTTCGGCCAGGCGATCCTTGGGACAGCCTCCGACCTTGGCGCAGAGCACGGCGTCGACACCCGCCAAGGCTTCGACGATGGCTTCCAGATTGTCGTCCTCGCCCCAGCCGCCCCGGCAGTAATTGTCCGCCCGCCGCAGGCCGGAGAACCGCACGCCCCGGCCGTCCACCTCGTAGACCTGGAACTCGGTGGCGTGGCCGAAGTGCTGGTTGACCCGCCCGCCTCCCTTCGTGCAGACGGCGACCAGGCGGACGGGGGTCACGGGCGTCGTTTCCCGCAGGCCTTCGGTGGCGGCGGCCACGGCGGCGGCGCGGTCGGCCCGTTCGGCCTCGACCACGCTGCGGTAGGCCCGGCGGGCGGAGGGATCGACATCGATGGTCGCCGGCAGGGAAGCCAGATCGAATTCATGACCGCGATCCTCGCCCAGCAGGCCGACGGCGTCGGCCCGGCACTGGCGGCAGTGGCGCATCAGCTTGGCGCCTCCGCCCAGATCGTCCTGTAGCGCCTTCAGTTCCGTCGGCGTCGGGCCGCGCTGGCCGGCCAGCCCGAAATAGGTGCCGTGCGCCGGATCGGAGATCAGCGGCATGACGTTATGCAGGAAGGCGCCGCGCTTCTTGACCTCGGCATTGACCTCTGTCAGGTGGGCGTCGTTGACGCCGGGGATCATGACCGAGTTGACCTTGACCAGGATGCCGCGGGAGGCCAGCATCTCGAGGCCCAGCATCTGGCGCTCATGCAGGATTTTCGAGGCGTCGCGCCCGCTCCATCGACGGCGGTCGAAGTAGACCCAGGGATAGATTGCTTCTCCCACCCGAGGATCGACCATGTTGATGGTGATTGTCACATGGTCGACGTTCAAGGCGGCGATGGCTTCCACGTGCTCGGGCAGCGCCAGGCCGTTGGTCGAGAGACAAAGCTTGATGTCGGGAAGTTTCTCGGAGACCAGACGGAAGGTCTCGAAGGTCCGGTGATGGTCGTGCAGCGCATCCCCCGGCCCGGCGATGCCAAGCACCGAGAGTTGGGGCACCCGGTTGGCGACGGCGATCACCTTGCGCAGGGCCTGTTCGGGAGTCAGCCGTTCGCTGACCACGCCGGGACGGCTTTCGTTGGCGCAATCGAACTTGCGATTGCAGTAGTTGCACTGGATGTTGCATCCGGGGGCCACGGCCACATGCATGCGGGCGAAGAAGTGGTGGGCCTCCTCCGAATAGCAGGGATGATCCTTGACCTTGGCCCAGACTTCGGGCGGCAGGTCGCCGGACGCCTGGCTCGACCCGCAGGCGGAGGAGCGGCACCCACCCTGGCCCCTGGGGGCGGGGGCGGGCCGCAGATCGGCGAGGGCTACGAAAGCGGTCATTGGCGCCTCCTTGCGTGGCGGGGTCTCGCCTTCCCCTTCGCAAGGTCGGTGCCAACTCCGGAGCCCTCGAATTTCCGCGGATTCCGGCCGCAAGCGCCTGTCGACTGTTGGACAGGCTGTCGCGATCGCGACACTACAATTGCTTGACCTCGACGCCGTACTTCTTGAGGGCGTAGCCGATCTGGCGCGGGGTCAGGCCGAGCATCCGGGCCGCCTTGGCCTGTACCCAGCCGGCCGTTTCCATGGCCTGGATCAGCCGGTCGCGAGGCGACAGGGCGGCCCGATCGGGTTCCCGCGCCATGGGGGGAGCGCTGGGCAGGGGGCAGGAGGCCAAGGCCTCGCCAAACGCGGGGGCCGGTCCCAGGCCGCCCACCGGACGGGCGTCGGCGGGCCGGTGCTTCCACAGCGCAGAGGACAGACACTGGCCGCGTTGGCAGGCCATGTCGGAAGCGCGGATGACCTCCGCCTTGGCCATGGTGGCGACCCGGCTCACGCAGTTTTCCAATTCGCGGACGTTGCCGGGGAAGTAGCAATGCTGGAGCACCGCCAGGGCCTCGTCGGACAGGCGCAGGTCGCGCTTGTTTTCCTTGTTGAAGCGGGTGAGGAAGCAGCCGGCCAGCTTGGAGATGTCCTCGGGGCGGTCGCGCAGCGGCGGAACGAGGACCGGCACTACCGAGATGCGGTAGTAGAGATCGGCGCGGAAGGTGCCGTTGGCCACCGCTTCCTCCAGGTTCTTGTTGGTGGCCGAGATCAGGCGCACGTCGACCTTGATGGTCTTGTTGCCCCCGACCCGTTCGAACTCGCCTTCCTGCAACACGCGCAGCAGCTTGGCCTGGAAGGCCGGAGATATCTCGCCGATCTCGTCCAGGAACAGGGTGCCGCCGTCGGCCAGTTCGAACCGGCCCTTGCGCTCGTGACTGGCGCCCGTGAAGGCGCCCTTCTCATGGCCGAAAAGTTCCGATTCCAGCAGGTTTTCCGGCAGGGCGGCGCAATTGACCTCGACGAAGGCCGCCTTGGCCCGCTGACTGGCCTGGTGGATGGCGCGGGCGATCAGTTCCTTGCCGGTGCCGCTTTCTCCGCGAATCAACACCGTCGAGCGGGTCTGCGCCACTTGGCGGACCTGCGACAGCACCTCCTGCATCACCCGGCTCTGGCCGACGATGGAACCGGCGAGGCATCCCCCCTGTTCGTCCCTGGTTTCGTGGCGGCGGTGGTCGAGGGCCTTCTGCAGACGGGACTGTTCGATCAGCAGGCGTTCGCGGTCGGTGGCGATGTTCTGGCGCAGCCGTGCCGTCTGGCCGATCAGGTTGGCGATCATGGCGAGGAAGCGGACGTCGAATTCGAAATGGACGTCGCCCTCGTCGTCCCAGTCGCGTTCGATGGTCAGCACGCCAATGGGCTTGTCGGCCGCCTTGATGGGCACGCCGATGAAGGCCACCGGTTGGTCCGGCCGGCTCTTGGCGCCGCCGAAGAAACCGGCGAACATGGGGTCGCCCGCCATGTCGGCGACCACGTGGGGGATGTTGGCGGTCATGATGGCATCGACCACCGCCTTGGGCAGGCGGGCCTCGCCGCGTTCCAGTGCCTGGGGCGTCATGCCCGCGGCGGCGATCACCACCGGCTGGGCGCCCGCGTCCTTGTCCACCAGGGCCACCATGCCCCGGCGCATCAGCATGTAGGACGACAGCAGGTTGAGCACGTCGCGCAACGTGCTTTCCAGGTTCAGCGACGAACTCAGAATCTTGCTGGCTTCGTAGATTCCGTTGAGGGCAAGGGCGTTGGCCCGGGCATGATCGACGCGCATTGGCGGCCTCCGTCTTCGGGTTGGCACGATCCGGCGGGCCGCCACGGTCTCCCCCCGTCACGCTCTTGCCGGCGCCTAGCGGGAGGCTCGTCGGATGGGGCCACCATAGCCCCCCGGATTGTCGGATTCAAGACATTTGCACAAATGATAAGCAAATGTGCGTGTGCCTAAAAATTAGCCTTCGTCGCCGCCGTTTGCGAAGGAGGCGTCTTCGGTTACCATCGCGCCAAGCGAAAGATTGGGAGCCGCGCCATGACCGCCGAACGCCTGAACGCCGAATTCGCCATCGCCGGCCGCCTTTGGGTGGTCGATGGGAAGGGGGGGCTGCCCATGATCGAGATCGAGGCCTGCGGATCACGGGCGTCGATCTCCATCCATGCCGGACAGGTGCTGTCCTTCCGACCGGCCGGCCAGGACGAGGACCTGCTGTTTCTCAGCGACAAGGCCTATTACGCCGCGGGCAAGGCGATCAAGGGCGGCGCGCCCGTCTGCTGGCCCTGGTTCGGCCCCGATCCCGAGGGCAAAGGCCGTCCGGGGCATGGCTTCGTGCGCAACCGGCCCTGGACCCTGCGGAGCACCCAGACCCTGGCTGATGGCCGCATCCGGGTCCGCCTGGGCCTCTGCGACACCGAGGAGACCCGCGCCCTCTGGCCCCAGGCTTTCGATCTGGAACTGGCCGCCACGGTCGGCGAGGCCCTGGAAATCGCCCTGGTCACCCGCAACAAGGGGGCGGAGCCCTTTTCCTTATCCCAAGGCCTGCATACCTATTTCCGGATCGGCGACATCGGAAGCACCGAAGTCCTGGGCCTGGAAGGGCGGGGCTACATCGATAAGATGGACGGCGGAAGCGAGAAGCTGCAACGGGGCCCGGTGACAATCGTCGGCGAGACCGACCGCATCTATACCGGCGTGGCGGGAGACTTGGCGATCCGCGATACGGCTCTCGGCCGCACCATCCGCATCGCGTCGTCGGGTAGCGCCAGTGCCGTGGTCTGGAATCCGTGGATCGCCACCGCCGCTTCCATGGCCGACTTGAACGACGACGACTGGAAGGTCATGCTCTGCGTCGAAACCACCAATGCAGGACCGGATGTCATCCAGGTCCCGGCCGGCGGCGAACATCGATTGACCGCCACCTATTCCATTGCGGACTAGAGATGGACGGCATGCACGACAATACATCCATAGAGAGATAGTCTCCGGAGAATTCCTCTCGGGATAACGCATTTGTGAGCCAAGAGACGGCGGGCGACGTGCTACCCTTCGGCTGGGTCTGGAGTTTCGGCGGACGTCCGGGGAGGGACCAATGCCGCGTACCGTTTTCATCGTCGAAGATACGCGCAGCCACGCCATCCTGTTCGACAACCTGCTGCGGGCCCGAGGCCACAACGTCGTCCATGGGGAAGGGGGATGGGAAACCATCGCCGCGATCCGCGACACCCGCCCCCATCTGGTGCTGATGGACATCAAGCTGCCGATGGTCTCGGGGCTCGACCTGGTCAAGGCCCTGAAGGATGACGGGGAGCTTAAGGGTATCCCCGTCATCGCGGTCACGGCCCATGCCATGGAGGCCGATCGTGTCCGCTGCCTGGCCGCGGGCTTCGACGATTACGTCGCCAAGCCCATCGACGCCCTCAACTTCCTGAACCGGGTCGACCTGATATTGTCCGGCATCGACAGCCTGGGGTGATGCCGGACCGGTCGTGCTATGCTGCGCCGGTGTTGAGCCTTGTCGTCCCCACCCTGAACGCCGAAGCGGGCCTTGCCCGGATGCTGGAGACAGTCCGCGCCGGGGTAGACGACATCGTCGTCGCCGACGGCGGATCGACCGACCGCACCCTTGCCATCCCGGTCGGAACCCGGATCGTCGCCTGCCCGCCGGGGCGCGGGACCCAATTGGCGGCCGGCGCGGCGGCGGCCGGCGGCGACTGGCTGTTGTTCCTCCACGCCGATACCGTCCTGGCGACGGGCTGGCGGGAAGAAGCGGACCGCCACATGCGGGAGTCCCCGGACCGGGCCGCCGTCTTCCGCCTTGCCTTCGACGATTCCGCCGCCGCCGCTGAGCGCGTCGCCCGCTTGGCCAACTGGCGCGCCCGCACCTTCGGACTGCCCTACGGGGATCAGGGATTGCTGATTTCGCGCCGCCTCTACGACGCGGTGGGCGGCTTTCGGCCCCTGCCTTTGATGGAGGACGTGGACTTGGTCCGCCGCCTGGGCCGGTCCCGCCTCGCCTTCCTGGAAACGGCCGCCGTCACCTCGGCCGAACGCTATCGCCGGGACGGTTGGCTGCGCCGCCCGGCTCGCAACCTGTTCTGCCTGGGGCTCTACTTCCTGGGACTGCCGCCGCCCCTGATCGCCAAGATCTATCGGTCGCAGGAGGTGTCGAGGCCCAACAGGCCCTGCCAGTCCACCCAGCCATAGGCGACGCTGAACAGGAACAGGCCCAGGATCAGGCGGTAGACCACGAAGGGCGTGAAGGTGGACCGCTTCAGCCAGCCCATCAGCCCCCAGATGGCGACCAGGCCGGCGACGAAGGCCAGGCCGGCCCCCAGGATGGCGTCCTGGCCGATCCCGTTGCCCTGCTTGTAGAGTTCGTAGCCTTCCAGCAGGCCCGCCCCGAGGATGCCGGGTACCGACAGCAGCATGGAAAAGCGGGCCGCCGCGGCCCGTTCCATGCCCATCATGCGGGCCGCCGTGATAGTGATTCCGGAACGGCTGGTACCGGGAATCAGGGCCAGGCATTGGGCGAAACCGATGACCACGGCGTCGCCGTAGCCCAGGTGTTCGACGCGGCGCACCGTCATGCCGACGCGGTCGGCCACATAAAGCAGAATGCCGTACAGGGTCATGGTCCAGGCGACCACGGCGAGAGAGCGGATGCCCTCCGGCCAATAGTGCTTGACCAGAAGGCCGGCGGCCACCACGGGAACGGTGCCGACGATCAACAGCAGGGCGAGCTTGCCCGCCGGATCGCGCCGCCCGGCCATGAGCCGGAAGAAACCGGGGATCATCTCGGCGATGTCGCGCCAGAAGTAGGTCAAGACGGCACCCAGGGTCCCCACGTGCATGGCCACGTCCACGGCCAGTCCCTGGTCGGGCCAGCAGGTCAGGCGGGGCATGACCACCAGATGGCCCGACGACGAGATGGGCAGGAACTCCGTGACCCCTTGGATCAACGCCAGGATCGCCAGATTTTGAAGATCCAAGGGAAACTCCCGCTAGATGTTGCGGGCCCCTTATAACACCGGCCCCGCCGGACCTAAAGGCCCTTGACCCGGAAAAAGCGACGGATGGTTTCGGCGACGTAGATGCGCTGGGGCTTGCCCAGGCGCTCCCCCACGGGGATGGCGATCACGGCATCGCCTGCCCGTCCCGCCTTGCCGCGCGCCGCCGCCTCGGGCAGGCGGGTCGCGATGCCGCGCCGCTCCAGGTAGGTGCGCAGGCGGTCGCGGCGCCCGGTTCGCAAGGCATAACCGTCGAAGGCTTGGCGCTCCCCCGATTCCGCCTCGGGAAGGCCGGCCAGGCCCTTCAGGTGTTCGTCGTAGTAGCGGGCGTTCTCCTCGCGGCAGAGCAGGATGCCGTCCACCCGCTTGAGCCTTTGCACCAGCAGGGCCGCCTGCAGGGGATCGGGCGGCGCTTCGCCGCGCCCGGTGCGCAGTCGTTCCGCAAGTCCCGTGTCGTCGGTGACCACCAGCCCGGCCTCGCCCAGGCCGGCCAGCATGCCGCCGGGCCCCAGGTCGAAGCAGCCGGCGAGGCCACTGCCGCCCGCCTTGTGGCCCCGCCGTTCGGCGCCGAAGGACTTGGCGCCGTCCTCGATCACCGGCAGCCCGAGGTCCAGGTAGGCGTCCATGTCGCCCAGCCGGCCGCCCCAGTGGGTGGGCATGATGGCGCGGGTACGCGGCCCGATCAGGAACGGGAGCGCCGCCGGATCGACGCCGAGATCGTCGCCCGCAGGGCAGAAGACCGGCTTCGCCCCGGCCTGGCGGATGGCCCGCAAGGTGGCGGCGGACAGGAAGGGCGAGACGATGACTTCCGTCCCCCTGCCGATCCCCAGGGCCTGGAGAACGAGGCGGATCGCCTCGCCGCCCGAACGCAGCATGACCGCATGTTCGCGCCCCAGGCGGGCCGCGGCCTTGCGCTCCAGTTCGTCGGCCTCGGGGGAAGGGCAAAGCCTGCCGTGGTCGAGCACCTTCTCGACGGCCCGCAGCAGAGCCCGCCGCTCGCCCTCGCCTATGACCCGATGGTCGCAGAAAGGCACTTTCATGCCTGATTCTTAGCCCAGCCTGCCGTACAATGCCATCCATGAACACGCGCCGCGACCACTGGGAAGGCGTCTACGGGACCAAGTCGCCCTTGGAGGTAAGCTGGTACCAGTCCGCCCCCACCCTGTCCCTCGATCTCATCCGGGCCGCCGGTTTGAACCGGACGACGCCGTTGATCGACGTGGGCGGCGGGGCCTCGCCCCTGGCCGATGCCCTGCTGGCCGACGGCTTCGGTGACGTGACGGTGCTCGATATCTCGGCCGGCGCGCTCGACCAGGCCCGGCGGCGCCTGGGCGACAAGGGCGCGGGGGTGTGCTGGATCGCCGCCGACATCACCCTATGGCGCCCGGAACGCCGGTACGGCCTGTGGCACGACCGAGCGGTCTTCCATTTCCTTACCGAAGCGGCGGACCGCCGCCGTTACATGGCGGTTTTGAACGAAGCTCTTGCGCCCGGAGGGACGGTCGTCCTGGCCGCCTTCGCCCCCGAGGGACCGGAAAGATGCAGCGGCCTGCCGGTGATGCGCCACGGACCGGAAAGCTTCGCCGCGGAACTGGGCGGGAGCTTTTCGCTCCGGGATACGGTCTACGAGGACCACCCGACTCCGGCCGGCAAGACCCAACGCTTCTGCTATTGCCGTTTCCAGCTCACATCGTAAATCCCACCATCCGCTTGTGTCCCCTGATTGCCCGGCCTGGACGGTCCGATCTGGTCGGGCCCGCGGACACGGGATCGCGCGCTCCCGCGGGTCTTTCCCGGGGGAGCGCGGTTCCTGGAAATCGAGGCTTGGCCAGGAGCGGAAGTGTCCGTTCCCCTGCCTCCCGAAGGCGCCACCTACCGACTGCGGCGCGCCCCGGAAGGCGGGATCGAGCTGGAGGCCGTCCGGTAGTTCAGTGATGGCGGCCGTCGGTCTTGTTGTGGAGGGATTTGTCCTCGGTGGCGAAGTGACGGCCGAACCAGGAGGTCAGGCGCTGTCCGAGGCTGGTCCGCAAGCCGGGAGCTTGGCCGTCGCCCACGTCCTCGATGATTTCCCGGATCTGTTCCAGCAAATGGTCGTGGTCGGCCTTGTGCGCGGCATAGCGATCGTAACGGATGTCGCGCATGACTTTTTCCTCGAGGGCGAAGTGGGCCTCGATCAATCCGTCGATCTCGCCCAGGTAGCGGCGCACCTCGTCGCCCGAACAGCCGGCTTCGATCTTGCCGTATAGCTCGTTGATCAAGTTGATCAGGGTCTCGTGCTCGTAGTCGACGGACGCGAAACCGGTCCGGTATTCGGTCTTCCATTCAAGCAATGCCATTGGACCATCCTGATTGAAGGAGTGACGACGCCGGCTAGGGCGTCACGACGATCTTGCCGACCATTTTTTCGGATTCCCAGTGCGGGCCGCAGAGGTAGGGGAAATCGCCCGGACTGTCGAATTTCATGGACCAGCTTTCTTCGGGAAAATAGCGGGGACTTTCCTCCTGGCCCGCTTCCTTGAGCCAGACGCTGTGGCTGGTGCGGGCATCGACGTTGATGAAATGGACCGTGGTGCCCTTCCTGACCGTCAGCGTCTCGGGACAGAAACGGTACTTGTAGAGCAGAACGACGGCGTCGGTCGGGCCGGACGGCTTGGCGATGGCTAGGCCATCGTAGCGGACCTTAGCCTCGGCGCAGATCTTGGCGGTAAAGGCCTCATCCGCGACGGCCCCGCCCGACAGAGCCACGACCAGCACGGAGAGGCCGGCGAAAATCCATGGGTGCGCGTTCATGATATCCCTTTCCTCCGGCCGAAGGCCGGCCGCGAAATTTCGGATACCCATAATTTGTCATCTGGCGGTGGATTTTAAAGGCCACAGTCCGCCCACCCCTCGACCTTGGTCAAGTGGCAGGCGAAAAAAGACGCGGGGCATTGCCCCGCGTCTTCCTTTCCCCCGTCCGTCGTCGCGGCTACTTGCGGAACTTGGCGTGGCAAGCCTCGCAGGCCTTGTCGAGATTCTCGTATTTTTCCTTGAGGGCGGTGCCGGACGAGGTACTGCGCACCGAAACCATGAGCCCGTTCGCGGCATCCTTGGATTCGCCCAGGATCTTCATGAAGCCGTTCCAGTCGGTCCAGATTTCCGGCTTGGAATCGGACGGCGCCTTGCTGGGGCCGCCGGAGAAGGTCTTGGGCATGTCGTCCAATTCCGTGAGTAGCACCTGGACCGCATCGACGGCGTCCTGCTGGGCGAATTCCGCCTGTCCCCGGACCATGCGGCGCAGCGTCGCCATGGAGGAGCGAACGTCCTTCATGGACATCACACGCTTTTCGGCCAAGGCCTTGTCAGCCGCCTCGTCCGCCCAGGCCGGGCCGGCCGCCAAACCAAGAAGGACCGCGAACGCCCCCAGGGGGCGAAGAATCGTCTGTCTCCCGTGACTCATTTTCCTGTCTCCCGTGTCGACCCGTTCTTAAGGACGGGCTCAAGGCGATAGGGGAAAATACCATAGGTAAAAACACCATGGTACCCCCTATCGCTTGCTCACGGGAATTTGAGCCGGGAGATCAGCCGGTCACTTGCACCAAGCGCCCTGTTCGATCCAGCGGCCGAGCAGCAGGGTATTGGGATGGTTGGCCGCCTGCCCCGGATTGATGCCGGGCGGCATGCGGTTGTTGGTCAGACGCTGGTAGAGCGGACTGTCGTCGGCATGGGCAGGCACCACGATGGGCAGGCCGGGCTTGCCTTCCTTGCCGCGGGTGGTGGAGAAGGCCCCCTTCATGATCGACTCGTAGCTGGTCAGGTTGACTTCGTTGAAACTGGGCGGGTCGCGGAAAGACTGGTGGCATTCGATGCAGGCGGCGCTGCCGCCGAAGGCGTCGGCCTTGGCGAACAGGGGCAGGACCTGCTTTTGGAAGACCTCGTCGTTCTTGGCGCCGTCGTCGATCCACTTCTTCACCTTGGTGATGGAATCGGTGTCGACGGCCTGGAAGAAGGGTACGCCCAAGGGCATGCGGTTGTGCTGCAACCGTTGCATCAGTTGGCTCCGTTCCGGCTTGCCGGGGACGATCACCGGGCGGCGCGGTTCCTCGGTGACGCCGCGCAGAATGCCTTCGCAGGTGGATAGGTCGAGGCCGCGGTAGCTCTTGTTCGGGTCGTTGGAGCTATGGCAGACGATGCAGGCCGGCCCCTCGCCGAAGGCGTTCGGCGTGCGCATCAGGGTGGCGATGTAGTCGTAGGTAACCGGAATGTGGCGCTGTAGGACCAGGGCCTCGACCACCGCGTTGTCGCCGTGAATGTTGAGCTTGCCCAGCTTCATGTCCTTGTACATCTGCTGGGTCGCGCTGCCGCTCACATCCTTCTCGGCTGCGACGGGCGCCGGAGCCGTGACCGGGGCAGCAGCCGGCGCCGGCTTTGGATCGGCGGCGGCGGCGGAATGGACGGCCAAGCCCAAGGCGGCTGCGGCCACAAGCGCGGTGATGGGGGATTTCGACAAAGGACCCTCCTCAGGATGGAAAATAACGAAGAAATCATACCATAATTTTTTGAATTCTAAACTACCTGATCGAGTGGGATCTATCCGCTATCTGCCAAAATCCAGAAATAAAAAGGGCGAACCGAACCCGGTTCGCCCTTCAACTGAACTCGATAGCGACGAATTGTTACTTCTTTGCGGCGTTGATCTGGGCATCCGCCTTATCGAGGCCCAACTGGTATTCCAACGACACATGGTGGAACCGCGCGAAGCTGTAGTCGTCGTGGATCGCGAAGTTGACCATGTAGTCCTTGCCCGGCTCGATGGCCAGGGCTCCCGGCTCGTCCAGCTTGAGCGGACGAATCATGGTGACCACCCAGTTACCGCCTTCCAAGCCGCCCGAGAACTTGACCTTGTCGGTGGGCTTGAGGTCGCGCTGTTCGACGACGGTGCCGAACTCGGCCTTGTTGCCGCCACTCAGGTAACGGACGACGTCCATGGCTTGGCCGCCCTTCTTCAACGCGTCGATGTCGGCGGCGGGCTTCAGCTTGTCCCAGCCGCCGCGCGGCGAATTGCTCGTCTCGATGGCGCTGCGGCTTTCCCTGATGTACTTGGTGACGCCGGTCGCCAGGTTGAGGCGCGCCGCGGCATCGCCTGCCGGGCTTTTGGGATGGTCGGGCATGAAGCGGGAGTCGTGGTGGCAGGTCATCCAGCAGCCCGCCTGGCCGGCCATCTCGACTTTGTCGGCCGGCACCAGCATGACGGCCAGCTTGGTCTGGTTGGCGGCGTCCATCTTGCCGCCGTCGACGAAGGGCGCCGGGGCGTGGGGGGTGTCGGGCCACTGGAAGCGCATGAGCAGGTTGTTGCCGTCGTTGGCCGCCTTGACATTCATCGTGATGGCCGCCCGCTTGCCCGGAATGACCATGGCTTTGTCCTCGGCCTTCTCGCCGGAGACCATCTTGGCGCCCATCTGGGCCTGTTCGCCCTCGTGGCAACCGGTGCAGCGGTCGCCCGCCTTGACGAAGGCGCGGGCGCCGCCGTGGTCGGTGCCCTTGGAAACCCACTCGATGGAAGTCTGGCCGGGGAAGAACAGCGCGATGTCCTTGCCTGGGACGCCGTTCCAGTCGATACCGCCGGACGTGCCGCCGACGGCGGGAGCCGTGACCGGCGCCGGAGCCGGAGCCGGAACATCGGTCGTCGTGGCGGCGGCAGCCGGCATCGCCGCGCGCGGATCGGTGACGTCGAGCCGGCGCGGATCGGACTTGCCGTCATAGGGATTGTCGTTCTCGCCCAACAGGGTATGGACGGCCCGATGCGCGATGCCCTTGTGGCAGTCGATGCAGGTCATGCCGTCCTTCTGGGCGTTCTGGTGCTGCTTCCAGGCCCGCTGCTTCTGCTTGGAATCGGTCATGGCCTGCCAGGAATGGCAGTTGCGGCATTCCCGCGAGTCGGTGTCCTTCATGTTCTTCCAGACTTTCTTGGCCAACGTCAGGCGCTTGGCCTCGAACTTGTCCAGGGTGTTCACCGTTCCGAGCAGCCAGTGATAGATTTCCAGGGAAGCCTGAATCTTGCGGACGAACTTGTGCACCCAGGGATCGGGCACGTGGCAGTCGGAGCAGATGGCCCGCACGCCCGAGCGGTTCTGGAAGTGGACGGTCTTCTGGTATTCCGGATAGACCGCCTGATCCATCTCGTGGCACGAGATGCAGAAGGGCATGCTGTTGGTCGCTTCCATGGCCGTGTTGTAGGCACCCCAGAACAGGATGCCGACCACGAAAAAGACTGCCGCGGCGCCCAAGGGCGCCCCCAAAACCCGCATGCGCATCAAGCGTGCGAGCTTGCTGTTGTCGCTCATCGGTTTTTCCCCGCCAAGAACACGACCTTCCCCTCACCGCTTCGGCTTCCCCCCCAAGGCTGGCCGGCGCGAGCTAGGCAATGGGCAAGGAAGATAGCGAACCCCGTTACGACCAGACTTGAGTCAAGTCAAGTGCCCTGCCCGAAAAGATGGGGAAAAGCCCAACTATTTTGTGACCCTTCCGGATACGTTGAACTTCCCGGTCGGAGTCTCCAGCCCGCCGATGCGCGCCTTCTCCTTCAAGGTGGCGCTGTCGTAGACCACGACTTCCCCCTTCTGGCGTTCGGCCTTGCGGCCTTTGGCCCATACGGAAATCCACACCTCCGAGCCGTCGTGATTGAATTCGGGATGCAGGGCGACCCCTTTGGGATGGGCGGTAACCTTGAGGGTCTCGACCACTTGGCGTCGCCGGGTATCCAGCACCTTGATGCCCGAAGCCACCTCCACGTCCGGATGCAGGGCCTGGTCGGCAAATACGTGGGGTGAGTTGGGATGGCCCCGGAGGAACAGGCCCGGCCCTTCCAGCGGCAAGCTGTAGCAGAGCTTCCAGGCCATCTCCGGATGGCCCTTGGGATCGTTGCCCCAGACCGAGATGCGGCCTTGCCCCATGTGCACGGTGGCCCCGACCGGCCCGCACTGGGCATCGATCCAGTTGGCGCCAGGGCCCGGATGGGGCTTGCGGCCGGTTTCCAGCTGGCCCACCAGCTTGCGGGTCTGGCTGTCGACGAAGACCATGGCGTTGGAGGCGTTGGCCGCCACCTGGAAGAAGCGCTCCGTGGGATCGAAAAAGCCGTCGTGCAGGAAGCGGGCGGAATCGATCATCTCGATGCGCAGGTTGCGCAGGTCCGAATAATCCACCTGCCAGACCTGCCCCAATTCCTTGACCGCCACCATCCAGGTGGGACCGGCGGGGCTGGCGGCCAGGGCGGCGACGCGGGCCTCGCGCACGAAGCGCCCTTCCACGTCCATGCCGGAGGTGGAAACCACCTTGAGCGGTTCCAGGGTTTCCGTGTCGACGATGACGAAATGGGGCGGCCAGAAGCCGCCGGCGACCAGATAGCGGTCCTTCTGCGTTCCGAAGCGTGCCACGGCGATGCCGCGCGCGTCGTAGGCCACCTGGACCTCGGCCATGATACGCGGCGGATCGGACCACAGGTCCATCTTGGTCAGACGCCCGTCGCGGCCGATGGAAAACCAGTAGCGGCCGTCGCTGGTGCCTTCCGCCACGTGGACCGCGTAGCCGGTATCGATCTCGGCCACCACGTCTTTGCGATCGCCGTCCAGGATCGCCACCTTGCCGGCGTCGCGCAGGATGGTGACGAAGAAGTTCTTCCAGTTGCGGCCATGCTGGGGGGCCTTGGGCGCATCCTCGGGCCGCACCAGTTCGCGCCGGGTTTTCTTCATGTCGGCCAAGCTCATCTCGGGCGGCACCGGCACCGGCATCCGGACGTAGGTAGCCAGGCGGGCGATCTCGTCCTTCGTGAAGGTATCGTCGAATCCGTTCATGCCGCCATCGGTGCCCTGGGCGATGATGCGTTCCAGCTTCTCCTGGCCCAGCTTGCGGGCGGCGACCGGCTCCAGGCTGCGGCCCGTGGCGCCGCGGCGCAGAACCCCGTGGCAGCCGGCGCAATGCTGGAAGTAGTGCATGCGTGCCGCTTCGAATTCGGCGGGGGCCAGCCGGGGCTCTTCCCCCGAATCGGCTGCCTCCCCAGGGGCCGGCGCCATCAGCGCCGCCGCCAGGACGAGTGGATGGCTCCAATGCCGCATGACTTGCTCCCGATGTTCCGTCGCGGAGGTTAGCCTGTCGCCGCGCCGGAGGCCACGCCATTGACCCAGATCATTCTTCACGATTCCTTGAAAAGATAGCCTAGTGCCGGGAAACATGCTTGATTGGGAAAAACCCCGTAAGGGGACCCGAGACCAAGGTATGGATGGGAGGAGCCCTTTGGCGGAAGTCGGACGCGTCTTTCTGGTTGGGGCAGGGCCGGGCGATCCCGATCTGCTGACCGTCAAGGCGCAGCGTCTGCTGAGAGAGGCGGAGGCCGTGGTCTACGACCGCTTGGTGGCCCCCGAGATCCTTGACCATGTACCGTCTTCGGCAATCAAGGTATTCGTCGGCAAGGAAGGAGCCCGCCATCCGGTTCCCCAGGCCGAGATCAACGCCATCCTGGCCGGCCTCGCCCGCGAAGGCCGCAAGGTGGTGCGCCTGAAGGGCGGCGATCCGTTCATCTTCGGGCGCGGCAGCGAAGAAGCCCTTCATCTGGCCCGCGAAGGCATTCCCTTCGAGGTGGTGCCCGGCATCACCGCGGCAGCGGGAATCGGTGCCGCGCTCGGCCTGCCCCTTACCCACCGCAGCTTGGCGACCGGCGTGCGATTCGTCACCGCTCACAAGCGGACGGCCGGCGAGTTGGATATCGACTGGGACCGCTTGTCCGATCCGGACACGACCCTAGTGTTCTACATGGGCCTGGAAGCGCTGCCCGAAATCGTCGCCCGGTTGATCGCCCACGGCTTGCCGGCGGAAACCCCGGCGGCGGCCATCGCGCGAGGGACCACGCCGGATCAGCGTCAGTGCCTGTCCACCCTGGCGGCGCTGCCCGAAGCGGTGGGGGGCCTGAAGCTGGAGACCCCGGTGTTGTTCGTCATCGGCCGGGTGGCCGCGCTGGTGCGCGCGCTCAACTGGCAGGGCCTGTCCATCGAGGGCGAGACCCAATCCTTCCCGGAGCTTTCCGCCCATGCGTAACGCGGCCGCGGTCGGCATGCTGCTGCTTGCGGCGACTCCGGCGTCGGCCGAGCCGGACGCAGCCCGCCAGAAGGAATTGCTGTATTTGCTCAAGCACGATTGCGGCTCCTGCCACGGCATGACCCTCAAGGGCGGCCTGGGGGCGCCCCTGTTGCCGGAGATCCTGGCCCAGCGCAGGGACGACGAGTTGCTGGCCTCCATCCTGGACGGCATGCCCGGCACCGCCATGCCTCCGTGGCGGCCGCTGCTGTCCCCGGACGAAGCGCTGTTCCTCGTCGGGGCCCTGCGGAGGGGCGGGTTGGAATGATCGGAAGGAACTTGTCCATGCGCCGTCTGATTCCCCTATTTCTGGCCGCCGGCCTTTCCGCCTGCGCCGAAAGCCGCGCCACCGGCGATCTGGGCTTGGTGATCGAGCGGGCCGACAGTTCGGTCCTTCTGGTCAATACCACCCGTCACGAACGCCTGGCCCGCATCGGCGGGCTGGGCGATCTGTCCCACGCGTCGCTGGTCTATTCCCGCGACGAACGCTACGCCTACGTCTTCGGGCGCGACGGCGGGCTGACCAAGGTCGACCTGCTGACCGAAAGCGTGGTCAAGCGTGCCGTCCAGGGCGGCAATTCCATCGGCGGCGCCATTTCCCAGGACGGCCGCCTGGTGGCGGTGTCCAACTACGAGCCGGGCGGCGTGCGCGTCTTCGATGCCGGGACCTTGGAGATGGTGGCCGACATTCCCACCGTCGGCACCGACGGCAAGCCGTCCAAGACCGTGGGCTTGGTCGACGTGCCCGGCCAAAAGTTCGTGGTCAGCCTGTTCGAAGCCGGCGAGATCTGGCTGATCGACATGAAGAATCCCCGCCAGCCGGGCATCCGCAAGTACACCGATATCGGCAAGCTGCCCTACGACGCCCTCATCACCGCCGATGGCCGCTACTACCTGGCCGGCCTGTTCGGCGAGGACGGGCTGGCGATGCTGGACCTGTGGAATCCCGACAGGGGGGTGCGGCGGGTTCTCGACCACTACGGCAAGGGCGAGGAAAAGCTGCCGGTCTACAAGATGCCCCACCTGGAAGGCTGGACGATCGCCGGCAACGAGGCCTTCGTGCCCGCCGTCGGGCGCCACGAGGTGCTGGTAGTCGATTTATCCACCTGGAAGGAAGTGGGGCGCATCCCGGTGCGCGGCCAGCCGATCTTCGTGGTCGGCCGCCCCGACGGCCGCCAGGCGTGGGTCAACTTCGCCCTGCCGCACAACGATTCGGTCCAGGTGATCGACGTGCCCAGCCGCAAGATCGTCAAGGAAATCAAGCCGGGCAAGGGCGTTTTGCACATGGAATTCGCCCCGCGCGGCCACGAGGTCTGGCTGAGCGTCCGCGATTCCGACAAGGTGGTGGTCTATGACACCGAGACCCTGGAGCCGGTGGCCGAACTGCCCGCCTTGAAGCCGTCCGGCATCTTCTTCACCCCCAGGGCGCATCGTTCGGGATTGTGATGGCCAGGGCGCGCACCGAACTGGAACGGCGATTGCTGGACGAGTTCCAGCGGGACTTCCCGCTGGAGCCCCGCCCCTTCGCCGCCGTGGCGGAACGCCTGGGCGTCGACGAGGCCACGGTCATCGCCACCCTGGGCCGCCTGAAGGACGAAGGCTCGGTCAGCCGGGTGGGCGCCGTGTTCCGGCCGGGCGGCGTGGGCGAAAGCACCCTGGCCGCCATGGCGGTGCCCGTCGAGGACCTGCCCTACGTGGCCCAGTTGGTCAACGAGTACGAGGAAGTGAACCACAACTACGAGCGCGAGCACCGCCTGAACCTGTGGTTCGTCGTCTGCGGCCCCGATCGGGCGCGGGTGGAAGCGGTCCTGCGCGACATCTCGACCCGCACCGGCCTGGCCGTTCTGGACCTGCCCATGGTGCAGGACTACCACCTGGATCTGGGGTTTCCGCTCAGATGGAACTGACCGCCAAGGAAAAGGCCCTGGTCACGGCCCTGGGCGGCGGCCTGCCCCTGGTGTCCGACCCTTACGCCGAACTGGGGCGCCGGGTGGGCCTGAGCGAAGGCGAGACGATCGCCGTCATCGCCCGCCTGAGGGAGGCGGGCCTCATCAAGCGCTTCGGCGTGGTGGTCCGTCATCATGAATTGGGCTACCGCTCCAATGCCATGGTGGTCTGGGACATCCCCGACGCGCGGGTGGAGGAGATCGGGCGCCGCTTCAGCGCCTTCGATTTCGTCACCCTCTGCTACCAGCGTCCCCGCCGTCCGCCCGAATGGCCCTACAACCTGTTCTGCATGGTGCATGGCCGCGAACGGGACGTGGTGCTGGGCCAGGTCGAGGAACTGGCGGAAACCTGCGGCCTGGCCGGCGTGAAGCGCGAAGTGCTGTTTTCCACCCGCCGCTTCAAGCAACGCGGCGCCGTCTACTGCCTGGCGCCGGAGACGGCGGCATGACGCGGGAAACGAAGGCGACCCTCGACGAAGCCGACCGCGCCATCGTCAACGCCTTGCAGGGCGGCTTTCCCCTGGTGGACGAACCGTTTGCCGAAGTCGGTTCCCGCCTGGGCCTGCCGACGGACGAGGTGATCGAGCGCATCCGCCGCATGCTGGACGACGGCATCCTCTCCCGCTTCGGGCCCATGTACCATGCCGAGCGCCTGGGCGGCGGGCTGACGCTCGCGGCTCTCAGGGTGCCGGCGGAGCGCTACGAGGAAGTGGCGGCCATCGTCAACGCCTTTCCCGAGGTGGCCCACAACTACGCCCGCGAGCACGATCTCAACATGTGGTTCGTGCTGGCGACCGAGACGCCGGAAGGCATCGCCGATACCGTCGGCCGCATCGAGGCGGCAACCGGTCTGACAGTCTACAACATGCCCAAGCGGGAGGAATTCTTCGTCGGCCTGAGGTTCGAGGCATGATCGACGAAACCGACCGCAGGATCATCCGGGCGACCCAGGAAGGCCTGCCGCTGGAGGCCCGGCCCTACCACCGCATCGCCGCCGACCTGGGCCTGGAGCCGGCCGAGGTCATGCGCCGCCTGGGACGCATGCTCGAAGACGGCGTCATCCGCCGCATCGGCGTGGTGCCCAACCATTATGCGCTGGGTTACAAGGCCAACGGCATGACCTGCTGGGACATTCCCGACGACCGCATCCGGGATGCCGGCGCCAATGTGGGGGCGCTCGACTTCGTCAGCCATTGCTACTGGCGGCCGCGCCATCTGCCTTATTGGCCCTACAACCTGTTCGCCATGGTGCACGGGCGCGACAAGGCTTCCGTCGAGGCGCAGGTGGAAATCATCGCCCGCCTGCTTGGACCCGACGACCGCGGCCACCAGATTCTCTACAGCACCCGCATCCTGAAGAAGACCGGCATGAGGATCGGATAGATGTTCCGCCTGACCCATCTGCTGCGCGAACTGGACGAACCCACCCCGGTCAGGCCGCACCGCGACCCGCCCGGCCCGGTGGTGGTCTGGAACCTGCTGCGCCGCTGCAACCTGGGCTGCAAGCACTGCTACGCCGCCGCCTCCGACAAGGATTTCAAGGGCGAACTGACGACGCCCGAAATCCATGCGGCGATGGACGACCTGCGGGCCTTCCGGGTGCCGGTGCTGATCCTGTCGGGCGGTGAGCCCCTTTTGCATCCCGACATCTTCCCGATTTCCCGGCGGGCGCGCGAGATGGGCTTCTATGTGGCGCTTTCGTCCAACGGCACCCTGATCGACGAAGGGAACATCGGCGATATCGCCGCCATCGGCTACGATTACGTGGGCATCAGCCTGGACGGCATCGGCGCCACCAACGACCGCTTCCGGGTGCTGGACGGCGCCTACGACGCGGCGCTCAAGGGTATCCGGCTTTGCCGCAAGGCGGGGATCAAGGTGGGGCTCCGCTTCACCATGACCATGGACAACGCCCACGAACTGCCGGCCATCCTCAGGCTGCTGGAAGACGAGGGGGTGCAGAAGTTCTACCTGTCGCACCTGAATTACGCCGGGCGCGGCAACGCCAACCGCGACGACGACGCCTACCACGCCGTCACCCGCCAGGCCATGGACCTGCTGTTCGAGACCTGCCGCCGCCTGCAAAAGAATGGCGACGAGAAGGAATTCGTCACCGGCAACAACGACGCCGACGGCGTCTACCTGCTGCATTGGGTGCGCAGGCATTTCCCCGACCGGGCCGAACACATGCGGGGCAAGCTGGAGCAGTGGGGCGGCAACGCGACCGGCATCAACGTCGCCAACATCGACAACCTGGGCAACGTGCACCCCGACACCATGTGGTGGCACCGCATCCTCGGCAATGTGCGCGAGCGGCCCTTCTCGGCAATCTGGACCGACACCTCCGACCCCATCATGGCCGGCCTGAAGCGCCGCCCCCGGCAGGTGGGCGGGCGTTGCGCCCGCTGCGCCCACTTCGCCATCTGCAACGGCAACACGCGCGTGCGCGCCGAACGCCTCTACGGCGACCCATGGGCCGAAGATCCGGGGTGCTACCTGACCGCAGCGGAGATCCAGCAATTCTAAATCGATACATGGATGTGCTGCGGGAGCGGTGCGGGGCGTTGCCGGACAAGCAGTCTGGCAGCAACACGCGTTTCAAATCGGGGGACACAATACGTATTCGCCGCCTGCTCAGCGCGGGTTCCGTCCCGCCTTGCGATTCTCCGGCAGATTCGCCCGCACAGTCACGACATTCTGTCGGCATCGCTCTTGCCCGTAGTTGCCAAGGGGCCTAGGCTGAAGCCTCCCCTTCCGCAACACGGTCACGGCTTTGAACAAGAAACACGGCCCCCAGCCCCCCGTTCCCTTTCCCTCGCGGGACGCCATCCTGGAATTCATCCGCGAAAGCCCGGGCCGGGTCGGCAAGCGCGAGATCGCGCGCGCCTTCGACCTGAGGGGCGACCAGCGCCAGGAACTGAAGCGCCTGCTGCGCGAGTTGGAGGGCGAGGGCCAGGTGGACAAGGGGCGCGGGCGCCGCTTCGCCCAGCCGGGCACCTTGCCGGAAGTCACCCTGGTCATCGTGTCCGGCATCGACGTCGACGGCGAGGTCCTGGCCCGGCCCCAGAACTGGAACGAGGAAGACGGCCCGCCGCCCACCATCTACATGGCGCCCCAGCGCCACGGCGAGCAGGCCCTGGGGGTGGGCGACCGGGTGCTGGCGCGACTGTCCCGCCTGTCCGACCGCAACTATGAAGGCAAGACCATCCGGCGCATCGCCGCCGCGCCCCCGCGCGTACTGGGCATCTTCCACGCCCGGCCGGAGGGGGGCGGGCGCGTCCATCCCTCCGACAAGCGCCACCGCACCGACCTGATGGTCGCCAAGGGCGACGAAGGGGGGGCCCGCGAAGGCGACCTGGTACGGGCCGAGATCCTGCCCGCCAAGCGCCTGGGCCTGCGCTGGGGCAAGGTGACCGAATGCCTGCACGGCCCGGCCGCCGCCCGCACGGCCAGCCTGATCGCGCTCTACGACCACGACATCCCTTCGGTCTTTTCCGACGAGGCCCTGCGGGAGGCCGAGGCCATGGGGCCCGCCACCCTGGGCGAGCGGGAAGACCTGCGCGGCCTGGCTTTGGTCACCATCGACGGCGAGGACGCCCGCGACTTCGACGACGCCGTCTTCGCCGAACCCGACCCGGACCAGGACAAGAATCCGGGCGGCTGGCACTTGGTGGTCGCCATCGCCGACGTGGCCTGGTACGTGCGCCCCGGCATGGCCTTGGACGAGGATGCCTACCGGCGCGGCAACTCGGTCTACTTTCCCGACCGTTGCGTCCCCATGCTGCCCGAGGCGCTGTCCAACGGCTGGTGCTCCCTGAAGCCGGACGAAGACCGTCCGGTCCTGGCGGCGCACCTGTGGATCGACAAGGTCGGCAACCTGCTCCGGCACCGCTTCCTGCGCGGCCTGATGCGCTCCGTCGCCCGCCTCACCTACGCCCAGGTGCAGACCGCCGTCGAAGGCGGCGTCGACGAACTGACGGGGCCGCTGCTGGAGCCAGTCGTCAAGCCGCTCTACGGCGCCTACGCGGCACTGGCCGAGGCCCGGCTGGACCGCGGCGTCCTCGAATTGGACGTGCCGGAACGTCAAGTGATCCTGGACGACGAAGGCAACGTGGCGCGCATCGTCACCCGCGCCCGCTACGACAGCCACAAGCTGATCGAGGAGTTCATGATCCTCGCCAACGTGGCCGCCGCCCAGGCCCTGGAAGCCCATCGCCAGCCCTGCATGTACCGCATCCACGACGTCCCGGCCCTGGACAAGCTGGAATCCCTGCGCGAGTTCCTGGAAACGCTGGGCATCAAGTTCCCCAAGGGCCAGTCGGTGCAGCCGGCCACCTTCAACCGCATCCTGAAGAAGGTGGAAGGCACGCCTTACGCCCATCAGGTCAACGAGGTGGTGCTGCGCAGCCAGGCCCAGGCCGAATACGCCCCCGGCAACATCGGCCACTTCGGACTGGCCTTGCAGCGTTACTGTCACTTCACCTCGCCGATCCGCCGCTATCCCGACCTGCTGGTGCACCGGGCCCTGATCGCGGGGCTGGGTCTGGGCGAGGGCGGCCTGCCCAGGCATTCCGCCGATTTCGCCGAAGCCGGCCAGCACCTTTCGGGCACCGAGCGCCGCGCCGCCGCCGCCGAACGCGATGCGGTGGCCCGCTACGTGGCCGCCTACCTGTCGGGGCGCATCGGCGCCACCTTCGGCGGGCGCATTTCGGGCGTCACCCGCTTTGGGCTGTTCGTCACCCTGGACGAGATCGGCGGCGACGGGCTGATCCCCATCCAGACCCTGCCCGGCAACGACTACTGGGTCCACGACGAGGTCCGGCACCTGCTTACCGGACGGGCGAGCGGCATCGAATACCGCCTGGGCGACAGCCTCCAGGTGGTGCTGGAACAGGCCGACCCGATCACCGGCGGCATGATCCTCGCGGTAGCCGGAGGGGACAGCCACGCACCCCGGAAGCGTTGGGGCGCCACGCCTTCCCGGCCGCAGCCCCGCCGGCGGTCACGGTAAGGCGGCGCCGTCGTCCACGTCGACGAGGGTTTCCAGGAAAGCCACCTTCCAGCCCCTGGGCAGGCTGGCGAGGCTGTCGGCGAGCGCCTGGTCCGTCGACCAGCGTACGCGGGGAAACAGTGGCGGCAGCGCCCGGCGGCCCTTCAGGCCGACCAGCCAGTAGCCGCCGTCGGCCGCGGGGCCGAAGACCGCGTCGTGATGGCGGAGAGCCCGGAAGGCGGCGGCGACGTGGCGGGGCCGAAGGTCCGGGATGTCGGTGCCGACGATGGCGACCGGAGCCGGGCCCAGGCGGCGGAACGTCCGTTCCATGCGCCGTCCCAGGTCGCCCGTGCCCTGGCGAAGCCGGGGCAGGCCGGCGGGCCAGAAGCC
>JAMOBD010000036.1 GCA_039908345.1 Magnetospirillum sp. WYHS-4 | reverse complement strand
CTCGGAAACCGGTTCGGCCTCGGGCCAGGTGCTGGAAGCCAGCCGCGAACTCGCCCGCCAGGCCGAAGGCCTCAAGGGCATCGTCCAGAAGTTCCTGCACGACGTCCGTAGCGCGTAGGCTTCAAAGTGCTTTTTGGCTTCGCCTCTCCGTCGGGCCTATGATAGACATTCGGCGCCATGCATAATTTCCTCGATTTCGAAAAGCCGATCGCCGAGCTTGAGGGCAAGATCGAGGAGCTGCGGCACCTTACCGATTCCGCGGAAATCAACATCGCGGACGAGGTTGCCAAGCTCCAGGCCAAGGCCGACAAGCTGCTGCGCCAGACCTATGCCAAGCTCAGCCCCTGGCAGAAGGCCCAGGTGGCCCGCCATCCCGATCGTCCCCACGCGCTCGACTACGTCAAGGCGCTGATCGAGGAATTCACCCCGCTGGCGGGCGATCGCGCTTTCGCCGAGGATCGTGCCATCGTCGGCGGTCTGGGGCGCTTCCGTGGCCGTTCCGTCGTGGTGATCGGCACGGAGAAGGGATCGGATACCGAAACCCGCGTGCGCCATAATTTCGGCATGGCCCGGCCGGAGGGCTACCGTAAAGCCCAGCGCTTGATGAAGCTGGCGGATCGGTTTCGCCTACCAATCATCACCCTGGTGGATACCGCCGGTGCCTATCCGGGCGTCGACGCGGAAGCACGCGGTCAGGCCGAGGCCATTGCCCGCTCCATCGAGGTCTGTCTCACGGTCCGCGTGCCCATCGTCAGCGTGGTGATCGGCGAAGGTGGCTCCGGCGGAGCCATCGCCTTGGCCACTGCGAACAGTGTGCTTATGCTGGAACATTCCATCTATTCGGTGATCTCGCCCGAGGGCTGCGCCTCGATCTTGTGGCGCGACGGTGCGGAGAACAAGACCGCCGCGGAGGCTCTCAAGCTGACCGCCCAGGATTTGTTCAGCCTGGGGGTGATCGACGGCATCGTGCCTGAGCCCATGGGCGGCGCCCACCGCAACCGGGAGGCCGCCGTGCAGGCGGTCGGAGACGCCATCTGGGAGGCGATGCAGAAGCTGGTCCATCTGGACGGCGGGCGGCTCAAGGCCATCCGGCGCGAGAAGTTCCTCGAAGTCGGCAAGACTGGCCTCGACTGAGCTTCGCCGTGTCTTCGTGTTAATCTTTTATTGGGAAGTTCCCGGCGACAATCCGGAATCGGACTCGATTACGGCTGGGAGTGATCCGCGATGCGCTATTCCGTCGTCTATGACCACCGCGAAAAGGCGTGGGCCGTGGTGGATCGGCTGGCCCCCGGCCGTGTAATCGCCACGAACCAGGACCTCGAACAGGCCAAGGACACCGCCTGGCGCGAGGAGGAAATGTGGTTCAAGGCCTTTCCCTTCACCCAGCGTCCGCGCTTGGCCTGCGGCGGCCGTTAGAAGGGATCGCCCGCCTTACTCGGTTATCGAGATGATGTCCCCGAAACGGGAAATCTCCAGCATCTTCCGCACTTGCCCCTTCGGACCCCGGATGCAGAGGGAGAGGTTCTTGTCCTTCGCCGTGTCCTTGACCAGGATCAGCAACCCCAGGCCGGCGGAATCGATGGACTCCAGCCGGGTCATGTCGAGGGTGCAGTGCCGCAGGTTTCCCGCCTTCAATCCCTGTACCACTTCGCGGAACTTCTTGTGGTCGGCGAAGCTCAGCTTGCCGGACAGATAGACCTCGCGGTCCGTGCCGACATCCTTGACGTTGAAGTCCATCCTATTTTCCTCCCTCGTCTTTTTATCCCGCGCCACCTGCACGAATGCTGCCCAGGAAGTCTTCGACCTCGGTCTTCAAGGCGTGGGCCGGCGGCCCCAGATCGTCGGCCGCCCACAGAACCTCGATGGCCGATCCATAGGACGATGCCGAGGTCCGGGTGACGTCGACGATGCTATCCTGCACCATCATGGCATCGCTCGTCACGTCCTTCACGTTGCGGGCGATCTCCTGGGTGGCCGCACCTTGCTGTTCCACCGCCGCCGCAATGGCCGCGGCGATTTCGCTGACCTTGTTGATCGTGCCCGTGATCGCACGAATCGCCGATACCGCTTCGGCGGTCGCGCCCTGGATGGCGCCGATCTGGGCTCCGATCTCCTCGGTCGCCTTGGCGGTCTGATTGGCGAGATTCTTGACCTCGGAAGCCACCACGGCGAATCCCTTGCCGGCTTCTCCGGCCCTGGCTGCCTCGATGGTGGCGTTCAGAGCCAGAAGATTGGTCTGGTCGGCGATGTCGGTGATCAGAGCCACGACCTCGCCGATTTTCGAAGCCGCGTCGGCCAATCCCTGTACCTTGGCGTTGGTGCGTTCGGCCTCCTCCACCGCCTCGGAGGCGATACGGCTGGACTGGGCGACCCGACGGCTGATCTCGGCGATCGAGCTGCTTAGCTCCGAGGCCGCGGCGGCCACCGTCTGCACGTTCTCCGCAGTGCGGTTGGCGGCGGCGGCCACGGTCAGAGACCGCGAGGAGCCGGTATCGATACGCGTCCCCATGGCCTGGGCGGTGGCGCTGATATGTTCCGCGTTGCTCAGCACCGCGGCCACGTTGGTATTGACCCGGCGGTCGAGGTCATTCGCCAGTTCCAGCAGATGTTGCTGGCGCTCCTTGGCCGCCCGGTGCTCGGCCTCCACTTGCTCGCGTTGCAGGCGCTCCATATCCATGCGGTTGGTCTTGAACACCTGGACCGCCCGGGCCATGGAGCCGATCTCGTCGCCGCGGTCGGAACCCTCGATCTCGACCGAGACGTCGCCGCTGGCCAGATGGGTCATGGCGCTGGTCATTCCGGCGATGGGCCGCGTGATGCCGCGCACGATCAGGAACACCAGGAAGAACGTCACCGCCAGCAACGCCAGGGTAACGAACAGGTAGGTGTTGTAAGCGGCATAGGCCGAACCGTGAATCCGCCCGGCCAGGGCCTGCAGGTCGCCGGCGATCTTGTCCTCGACCGTCTTCAGCAGGTTGATCTTGGTGGTGATGGTGTCGAACCAGTAGGGGCCCTCGATGCCTTCCGTCGTGCCGGCGAAGGGGCTGTCGAGGGCGATTTTGCGCAGGCGTTCGACTTCCGTCACCTCCTTGCCGGCGACCGTGTTCTTGTGGAAGTCACGCTGCTCCTGGGTGGCGTAGATGTTGAAGACCGCCATGTAGACGTCTTGCTTGGCGATCACTTGGGTATAGAGCCGATGGACGGGACCGTCGAACTTACCGGCGCTGAAGCCGCCGGAGCCCGAGGCGCGTTCGATTCCGGAGAATTCCTTGGATTGCAAATAGCTGGTGTAGGCTGTGATCGCCTTGGTCACCTGGGCATCCGAGCTAATGATCGCCATTTCCTCGACCAAGCTCAGCAGCTTGGCGATGGTCGGGGTATAATAGCCGGCCACCTGGGGGACGGTCAGCTTGAGAGCGGTGATGTCGGTGCGCATGGCCGACAACTTGGCCAGAGCCTCCTTGGCGTTGTCCAACTTGCCGGTGAATCCGGCGCCGAAGGTCGCCACGTCAAGGCGCCCTAGCGCGGCGTCGTAGGCGGCCAGTTTCTCGTCGGTCAGCTTGCGCTGGACCGGTAGGCGGTCCGCGAATTTCGCGCCCTTGGCGCCGGTATAGCCGGCGGAAGTGCCGCGTTCCTTCTGGAGTTCATGGACCAGTCCGCTGATGGTCGGCGCGAAACCGGCCAGATCTTCCAGAAGGTCCATTTCTCCGGCAATTTTTCGCTTGTCCAGCACGGTGTTTCCGGAAAACACCAAGAGCCCGACAATGGGCAGGACCAAGGCCAAGGATACCTTGGTCCCGATCCGCAGATTTGCAAGAAACGACATTTCTCATCCCCGCTCGCGCCGTTGTGCCGGAAATGTTGTGCCTTGGCGGGCCCCTCGCGCGCGGCGTTCCGGATCGCTTGTACAATAGCCCGTATCCAACTGTCCGGGCAACAAAATGTATGGGACCAATTGTCTTGCCGGCTTGCGCGATATAAGATCGCAAGGGGATCGTGCCTGCCCGCGCGGCACGTGCGAGGGATGGCGAACGCCGCATGGCCCCGTGTGCCGTGGCGGCCGGTGGGAGGCTGGATGGCCGAGGAAAAGGAACGCGTCCTCACCTACGAAGTCCAGATCTATGTCAACGGACGGTGGGAGATCTATTCCCGGTTCCCGTTCGATGCCAAGGATTCCGCCATCGAGGTGGCCCAGGATCTGGAGCGCAACAAGAGCACCGCCAACGTCAAGGTGGTGAAGGAGGTCTATAACTACGCGTCCAACAGCAGTTCCGAAGCGCTGGTCTACAAGAGCGGCGGAACCAAGGTGGACTCGCCGCAGTCGGGCAAGGACAAAAAGCCAGACCGCAAGCCCGAGGCCAAGCCGGCGCCACCCGCTCCCAGGAAGGAAACCAAGAAGGAGGCGCCGAAGAAGGCTGCGGGTCCATCCAAGGGGAGCCCGCCCGCGTCGGAACCCGAGCCCCAGGAAGAAAAGCCGCGCGCCTCCTTGGCCGGCGTGGTGCTCAAGCTGCTGGTCATCACCCTTCTTGCCGCGGCCTTTGCCGCGGGTGCCAGCACCCTGGTGACCATGGGCCTGAAGAATTCCACAGCTTTCGGCGTCATGGCATCCAAGCAAACGGCCGAAGCCATCGTGTTGGCCACCTTCATCGTGTCGTTCCTGCTTTCGGCGGTGCCGATGGCGCTCTATTCGTTGTCGCGCGAAAATCTCAACTTCGATTTCGGCCTGCCTCGGCGGCGTGTTTCGGCCGAGCCCCAGGCGACGGCGGCCACCGCGGAAGCGGTCAAGGCTACCACCAAGGCCAATGCCAACTTGTCGGTCGGCGACCGCAAGGAAGCCGAAAAGAGGGTCGCCGATGTGGTGGCGGGGAATGCGCGCTCCGACGACGGGGAGGGGCCTCAGGCCAAGCCGAGGTTCGAAATGCCCTCGGCGCCGAAGGAACCGCCGCCGATGAGTCCCCACGGCGAACGGCAGAAGGCGCTCATGATGAAATACCTGGGCGATTCCCTGGCTCAGGTGGCATCTTCGCGAAGGATGGACAACTATAACAAGTTTGGCGTCAATCTCTTTCTGGCCGGGGCCTGCGAAGCGTTGGGGTCCGAGAAGCAGCTTGACGTCCTGACCACGTCGCGCATCCTGGGCGAAACCGTCCAGACGATCGGCTTCAAGAAGACCCAGGCCCAGTCTTTCGCCGACAAATACCAGGACTACCTGCTGGCGGATTCCCGCTACATGGCTATGTTCGAGTCCGGCCGTGCAGCCATGGCAGCCCATCTGGCGGGCGACAAGAACGCGGCCAAGCTGATGGATCGGGCCCTCGACGATTGGGGGCGGCCCAAGGATGCGGGCGAGAAACAATCCGTGGTCACCGTCATGTTCACCGACATGGTCGGTTCCACCGCCCTCACGCAAAGTCTCGGCGACGCGGGCGCCCAGAAGGTGGTGCGGGTCCACAACGCCATCGTCCGCACCGCGTTGGGGCGCTTCCGCGGCAAAGAGATCAAGCATACGGGCGACGGCATCATGGCGTCGTTCGGCACGGCCACCGACGGTATCGGCGCGGCCATCGACATCCAGAAGCAGACGGCCGAACACAATAAGGCCAACCCTAACTTGCCTTTGCGCCTGAAGGTGGGTCTGCATTCCGGCCAAGCCATCGCCGAGGACGACGATTTGTTCGGCACCCACGTCCAGTTGGCCGCCCGCATCGTCGACAAGGCGGGAGCGGGCGAGGTCTTCGTCTCCGAAACTGCGCATGGCGTTTGCGCCGGCAAGGATTTCCGCTTCATCAATCGGGGCCAGTTCGGGTTGAAGGGGTTCGCCGATCCCCAGACCGTCTACCAAGTGGTGATCGACGGTCTGGTCGTGCCTCCCGCTCCGGACAAGGAAGCCGAGGAAAAGAAGAAGGGCGAGGGAGATGTCCCGCCGCCTCCCGCGGCCCAGGTGGCCCAGGTGCAGCCCCCAGCCCAGCCGCCTTCCCCCGTGCAGGACGCCGCCCAGCAACAGGCCATCGCCCAGGTGATGCGGCTACAAGCCGAACCGCCCGCTGATCCGGCTCCGGCGCAGCCCGTTACTCCGGTTCAACCTGCTCCGACCCCCGCCCAACCTTCCCCCACCCCTCGTCCGCCGGCTTAGAGTCGATCCGGGTAGGCCGTCCCGATGGTTTCCGCCTTGGCGACCAGTGCCTGGGCCTGCCTGACCGTGGCGATGTCGATCATGCGGCCGTCCAAGACCAAAGCGGCGCGGCCGGCATGGGCGGCATCGGCCATCGCCGACAGGATGCGCCGGGCCAGAGCCACTTCTTCCGGTGACGGGGAGAACAGTTCGTTGGCGGCGGCCACCTGGCTGGGATGGATGCACCACTTGCCTTCGCAACCCAGGGCGCGGGCCCGCCGCGCCTGGGCCCTGAAGCCCTCGATATCGGGGAAATCGGCATAGGCGCCGTCTATGGGCCGGAGTCCCGCGGCCCGCGCCGCCACCGCCATGCGGGCCAGGGGATAGTGGGAGGCGTCGCCCCAGTGGCTGTCGCGCCGTCCCGCCGCGTCCGGATGGGTGAGCATCTGGTAATCGGGATTGGCGCCGCCCATGGCGGTGGTGCGGATACCCATGGACGCCGCATAGTCGGCAGGACCGAAATGCAGGCCCTCCAGGCGCGGATGAGCCTCGGCGATGGCCTCGGCGTGGCGCAGGCCACCGGCCGTCTCGATCAGCGCGTCCAGCCCCGCCGGCTTGGCGAGGCCCAAGGAGCGTTCCACTTGGTCGATCAGGGTCGCCACCGTCACGATGTCCCCGGGACGTTCCACCTTGGGCAGCATGAACAGATCGAACCGGCCGCCCGCGCCCCCCAGGACGGCGATGACATCTTGGTAAGTCCAGGGGCTTTCCAGGCCGTTGGCCCGCACCATCACCGTCTTGCGGCCCCAGTCCAGTTCGTTCAAAGCCTCGACCAGGGTCCGGCGGGCCGAGTCCTTGTCGGCCGCCGGGACCGAATCCTCCAGGTCGAGCAGCACCGCGTCGGCCCCGCTCCCCGCCGCCTTCTCCAGGAAGCGGCGGTTGTGGGCGGGCAGCACCAGGAGGGATCGCATGAGACGGGTCATCGGATTTTCGCTCCGGCGGGGCCCTGTTGTTCCGGACGCAGGACGGGCTGGAAATACTTCTCCGCGATATCCGGGGAAACGCGGTTGCCGGCCGCGTCCCATAGCGGCATCTCGTCGTCGTTCCAGCCGCGCAGGCCCAGCTTGAGGGAGGCGACATCCTCGAACCCCATCTCCCGAAGCGTCCAGGCGGCGAGAACGCTGCGGTTTCCCGACCGGCAGATGACGACGATGGGCCGTCGGCGCGCCTCCACCAGGACCGGTTCGGTTTCCTCGTAGCCGTAATCGCAGGCGGTCTCCAGGATACCGCGCGGCACGTTGACCGATCCTTCGATGCGCATGCGGTCGAATTCGGACGGACAGCGCACATCGAGCAGCAGGATGTCCTGGCCGGCCCGCAAGTCCTCCTCCAGGTCCCAGGGATATATCTCCTTGATGCGGGATGCCGCCTCGGCGACGAAGTCCTTGAAAGTCTTGCGCATGGGATGCCTCAGGTCTTGCGGGACGGTCCCGCCAGGGGATGGGCCTGCTGGACGAGAGCCTTGAGGCGCTCGTCCAGCACATGGGTATAGATTTGGGTGGTGGCGATGTCGGCATGGCCCAGCATCTGCTGCAGGGACCGCAGGTCGGCGCCGTGGGCCAGCAGGTGGCTGGCGAAGGAATGGCGCAGCACGTGGGGCGAGATGTGGCGCGGATCGATCCCCGCCTCGACGGCCAAGTCCTTCAGCATCTGGGCGAAGCGGGCGCGGGTCAGGTGGCCTTCGGCGGCTCGCGAGGGGAACAGGAAGGGAGAGGAGACGGCCTTGGCCCGCCGCTTGGGGAGGAAATTCTCGCGCGTCTCCAGGTAGGCTTTGACGGCTTCGGTGGCCGGCTCGCCCAGGGGAACCATGCGCTCCTTGCTGCCCTTGCCGCGTACGATCAGGAACCGGCCGTCGCGGGACAATGCGGACAGCGGCAGGCCCACCAATTCGGAAACCCGCAGGCCGGAGCCGTAGAGGACCTCCAGCATGGCCGCCAGTCGAAGGCCTTCCGGGCCGGAATGGCCGTGGGCGGTTTCCAACAGGCGATCCACTTCGGCCTCGCTCAGGTACTTGGGCAGGGAACGGCCCTGGCGCGGGCTGTCGATCAGGGAACAGGGGTCGTCGCCCCGCAGCTTCTCGCCAAACAGGAAACGGAAGAACTGGCGCAACGCCGACAGCCGGCGCGCCGAGGTGCGTGGGGCCATGCCGGCCCCGGCCAGGGCCGCCAGATAGGCGCGGATCAGGACGGCGTCGGCATTTTCCGGGCATTGGCCGCGGCGGAAGGCGAAGGCGGCGAAGTCTTCCAAGTCGCGGCGGTAGGACTCCAGCGTATTGGCGGCGGCGCCTCGTTCCCCCGACATCATCTCCAGGAAAGCGTCGACCTGGGGCGAGGGCGGAACCGCCGCTCCGGCCGCCGGAGCGGGACGCCCGAGCCGCCTCATCTCATTTCCATCCCACGGCCATGGCTTCGACGGCCAGGGCACGGGCCTCGGCCTCCAGGCGCACGGCGCGCAAGGCGGCGATGACTTGGCGCATCACGACGGGGTGGGCCTGGGCGGGACCGTCGTCGCCAATGGCAATTAGCGAGATCAGAACGGTTTCGCCTAACCGGCCATAGCGGGTGGCGACCGACAGGCGTTGCCAAAGGGCTGCATGGGGCATGGCGGCATTGGTGGTCGCCGGGCCCGACGCCAAGCGGTCCCAGAAGGAATCCGGCACGAAATTGTCGAATCCTTCCAACAGGCCGAACAACAGGGCTGCACGGTCGCGGACGTTGCGGTCGTCCTTGGCGGTATTCCACCAGGCATCGATGTCGTGGGGATTCCAGTCGGAAGCCTCGCTCATGCCGGCCAACCGGAGCATGGGCTTGAGGCGCGCCGCGGCCTTCGCGCCGGAAGCGCCGCCCTTGAGTTGCCGGTACCAGGCGCCGGCTCGCTCGCGCTGGCCCAGAAGCATCAGGGCGCGCACCGCGTCGGGGGCCAAGGCGGCGGGCTCGGCCGAGGGGGGAATCTCATTCAGCGCCGGTTCCAGCAGGCGGGCCGCGGCGGCGAAGCGGCCATCCTGTTCAGCGCGGGCGAAGGCGGCAACCAAAGCCTCGGCGCGCGCCGAGGCCACCTTTTGCGACAACGCAGCGCGGACCAGGAGCGCGCGGGCCTTCAGGCCGGCGTCCATGGCCGGTTCCTTGGCCTTGGGCGGAATCTTGCCCTTGGCGGGGGGCTCTGCGACCTTCTTGGCTTCGGCCTCGGCGGCTTTGGCGTAGGCCTCGGCGGCGCTCAGGGGATTGGCAAGTTCCTCGTCGGCGAAGGGGATGGCGGCATAGATGTCGCGGAGTTCCTGGACGGGCAGGGACCCGGTGGCCTCGGCGCGTTCGGCGGCCAGAGCCCGGAGGTCGAGCGCCAAGTCCTTGTCGCGGGCGATGGCGCGCAGCACCAGGGGGGGCGCCATCTTGGCCAAGGCCGGCGGCAGATCGACCTTGGCCGCCCGCGCCATGGCGACATGCAGGGCGGAGGGATTGGGGATGCCGGGAAAGGCCGGCGGGGCTTTGGCGCCAAAGGCTTCCAGCAGCAGGTAGAATCCCGGGTCCTCGTGGCCGCTTTCACGCAGCAGTTCGGCGCCCAAGGCCGCCTTAGGCTTCTCACCCGCCAGGGTCTGGCAGAAGATCAGCAACTTCTGCCAATAAGGAAGATTGCCGTGCTGGACTTGGCCCACGCCGTGGCTGCAGGCCTTGGCCGTCTCGCCGCTCAGAAGCAGGGATTCGCTCTCGATGCGCTGCAACGGCTCGGATCGGGCTTGCTGGGGCAGGGAGGAGAGCAGGGAAGCCATGCCGTCCAGGTCACCCATTTCTGACAAGAGGCGGATGCGCGTCGACACCAGGCTGCCGGGCAGGGCTTGCCCCTCGGGGGCGCGGGCCGTCGATAGCAGCAGGCGGCGCATCGGGTCACGCAGGGCAGGGGAGCCGGTGCGCAGAGGCAAGCCGGGCAACAAGGCGTCGACGAAGGGACGCTTGGTTCCTTCCCAAAGGGTGGGACCGAAACCGCCTTGGGCAGCCGACAGGGCGCCACCGGAATCGGGATTGACCGCCGAGAGTTCATCCACCTGGAATCCCTTGGGGGCACGGGGCTCCACGCCCGTCATCCCCCCCATGCCGGGCGGCGGCGGGACTTGGTCGCCGCCCTCACCGGGCGGCTGCAACTGGAAGGGACGGTTGACGGCGCGCGGCGCCCAGTCGTCCGAAGGCGTGGCTTCGACGGGTGTCGGGGTCTGGGCGAGGGCGGGCGCGGCGGCAAGGAACGCCACGGCGGCAAGGCAGAGGCTAGCGCGGAAAACGTTCATCGGGGATCACCCTTTCGACGGTCGTCTTGGGCGCTGGGATGTCCCAGGCCGCCAGGAAAGCCACGCCGCCGCCAATCGCGACCAGCAGGACCAGCACCGTCCACACGAAACTTTTCTTCATGCTTTCCCCTTGTCGTGCCATCGCGGAGCGTCTGGTTTGCCCGGCGCGAACTATGGTAGTTATGCCCCATGGCAAGTTTCGGGCAGTCTATTCGCTCCGGGGGACGCTTTCAACGGCGGCTGCCTCGGACATGAAGCGGGAGAGCACCTTCAGTCCCGCCAAGCCGATCGTGCTGATCGGCCTGATGGGGGCGGGCAAGACCTGCGTGGGGCGGCGGCTTGCCAAGGCCTTGGATATCCCCTTCATCGATGCCGACGAGGAAATCGTAGCGGCGGCCGGCTGCTCGATTCCCGAGATCTTCGCCCGTTTCGGCGAACCCGATTTCCGTAGCGGCGAGCGCAAGGTCATCGCCCGGTTACTCGAATCGGGCCCCTGTGTCCTGGCCACCGGCGGCGGGGCCTTCATGGACGTCGAGACGCGCGCCCTGATTCGCGACCAAGGAATCTCGGTCTGGCTGCGTGCCGGACTGGACCTGCTGTTCCACCGCACCAGCAACGGCCGCCGCGACCGCCCGTTGCTGGACAACGGCGATCCCCGTGCCACCCTGGAGAAACTGATGCAGATCCGCTACCCAGTCTATGCCGAGGCCGACGTTGTCGTCGACAGCCTGGATGAACCGCCCGAGACGACTGCGGAACGAGTCCTGACCGCTTTGGAGAACCGCCGATGACCGCCGCCTCGACCCTACAAGTCGCCCTGGGCGACCGGGCCTACGATATCCTGGTGGGCGAGAACCTGCTGGCCGGGGCAGGGGAACGCATCAAGGCGGTCGTCCGCCGCCCCGATGTGGCCATCGTCACCGACGAGAACGTGGCGCCGCTCTACCTGGAGCGATTGCAGGCGTCCCTAGACGAGGCCGGAGTCCGCCATTCGGCCGTGGTTCTTCCGGCCGGAGAAGGGACAAAAGATTTCAATCACTTGTCTTACTTGGTTGAGGGATTGCTGGAGCGCAGGGTCGAGCGCCGCACCACCCTGATCGCCCTGGGGGGCGGCGTGATCGGCGACATCACGGGTTTCGCCGCCGCCATCCTGCTACGGGGCGTCGACTTCGTCCAGGTGCCCACTACCCTGCTGGCCCAGGTGGACAGTTCCGTGGGGGGCAAGACCGGAATCAATAGCCGTCACGGCAAGAACCTGATCGGAGCCTTTCACCAGCCGCGCCTTGTGCTGGCCGACATGGACGTGCTGGATACGCTGCCGCGCCGCGAGCTGCTGGCCGGCTATGCCGAGGTGGCCAAATACGGCCTGATCGACGACCCTTCCTTTTTCGCTTGGCTGGAGGGCAACGTCGGCGCCCTGGTCACCGGGGACAAGGCGGTCTGCCGCAAGGCGGTGCTGACCAGTTGCGCCGCCAAGGCCAAGGTGGTGGCCGCCGACGAGCGGGAAGGGGGCGTCCGTGCCCTGCTCAACCTGGGCCACACCTTCGGCCATGCCTTGGAGGCGGAGACGGGCTATGGCGAAAGACTGCTCCATGGGGAATCGGTGGCGCTGGGCATGGTCATGGCCTTCGATCTATCGGCTCGCCTGGGTCTCTGCCCGCCGGAAGATGCCGGGCGGGTACGCCGCCACTTGTCCGGGGTAGGGTTGCCGGTCGACGTGAAGGGACTGCAGGACGCGTCCTGGACGGCGGAACGCCTGATGGCCCACATGCAGTCGGACAAGAAGGTCAAGGACGGCCGCGTGACCTTCATCCTGGCCCGCGGCATCGGCAAGTCCTTCATCGCCGAGGACGTGGACCCGGCTCGGGTACGCGATCTGCTTGCCGACTATCTTGCTGGAGGCGGGACATGATCACCACCATCGTCATCATTGCCGTCTGTTTGATCCTGTCGGCCTTCTTTTCGGCGGCCGAAACGGCTTTGACGGCAGCGTCGCGACCGCTGATGCACCATATGGAGAAAGGTGGCGATGTCCGCGCCACCATGGTCAACCAGCTCTGCGGCCGGCGCGCCCGCCTGATCAGTACCATCCTGTTCGGCAGCAACCTGATCAACATCTTCGCCTCGGCGTTGGCCACCGACGCCTTAATCATGGCCTTCGGCGACGCGGGTATCGCCTATGCCACCCTGGTCATGACTTTCCTGGTGCTGATCTTCACCGACATCATGCCCAAGGTCTATGCCTTCCGGCATGCCAGCCGGGTGGCCCTGGTCGTGGCGCCGCTCACCCGGGTCCTGGTCGCCATCTTTCTGCCGTTCACCAAGGCCATCGACGCCTTTGTGCGTGGTGTCTTCCGGCTGTTCGGGGTCGACGTGCAGGCCGACGCCGCCTTCGTCCAGTCGGAAGAGGAATTGCGTGGCGCCATCGAGCTGCATCAGGGCGAGCACCCGGAAATCAAGCACGAGAAGGCGATGTTGAAGAGTGTGCTCGACCTGGGCGACGTCTGGGTCAGCGAGGTGATGACCCACCGCAAGGACATGGTGGCCATCGACGCCGAGGCGCCGCCCGATGTGATCGTCGACCAGGTGGCGGCTTGCCCGTTCACCCGCATTCCCCTCTATCGCGGCTCGCCGGACGAAATCGTCGGGGTGATTCATGCCAAGGACCTGCTGCGGGTGGTGCGCAGCCGGGGCGGCATGGTCACCAACCAGGATATCAACGCCCTGGCCGCCAAGCCGTGGTTCGTTCCCGAGGCCACCACCCTGTTCGACCAGCTTCAGGCCTTCCGTCGTCGCCGCGAACATATCGCGATGGTGGTTGACGAATACGGCAGCCTGCTGGGCTTGGTGACCCTGGAGGATATCCTGGAGGACATCGTCGGCGACATCGCCGACGAACATGACGTGGCGGTGCCTGGAGTTCGTCCTGCCGCCGACGGTAGCTACACGGTCCACGGTACGGTCACGGTCCGCGACCTGAACCGCAAGTTCGAATGGAGTCTTCCCGACGAGCCGGCTTCCACCGTCGCCGGCCTGGTGATGCACGAAGCCAGGCGCATCCCCGAACAGGGGCAGGTCTTTCTGTTCCATGGCTTCCGCTTCGAGATCATGCGGCGCGAACGCCATCAGATCACCTTGGTGCGCATCACACCGCCGCGATCCGGCGACGATGGGGCTTGAAATTCGATGGCGGCATCCGAAATGCTCACGAAGGTATCCTTGGTGGAGGCCCTCATGCACTCGCGCATCGTTCCCGATATCGTCGACGGGCAAGTGATCCATAGTCTGCCCGAATCCGCTACCGCCTTCGAGGCGGCCCAGCGCATGCTCGAACACAACATCGCCGCCGTTCTGGTCACGGGGGCGGATGGCAAGCTGCTGGGCATCGTTACCGAACGGGACATGACCCGCCGGGTGGTGGCCGCCGGGCTGGACGCCAGGGCAACCCCGCTGTCGAAGGTCATGACCCGTAATCCCGACACCCTGGCGCCCGCCGACACGGCCCGCGACGCCCTGGAACTGATGCACGTCCGCGGGATCCGTCACCTCCCGGTGACGCAAGATGACGGCCACGTGGTCGGCATGGTCTCCATGCGCGACCTCCATGCCGCCGTCGAGCATACCCTGGAGGACGAACTCCACGAGACCGAGGCCTTCGTCTTCGGCGAACGCTACGGCACCTGAGCCATGGCCTGGGGGGCGAGGACGGGACGGCGGGAATTTCTGCGGTTGGCCACCCTGTCGCCGCTGGCCATGCTGGTTTCGGGCGGGGCGCTGGCTTTCGCGCCTTTGGTGACCAACGAATGGGACCGGCTGGCCCAGGTGGTGGTCGGGCGGGGTGAGGACTCCGAAGTCCCCACGTGGTCCGAGGCCTATACCGCCTACCTGTCGCCGATCGAACGAGTCTTCTTCCGGCGCAACCAGCACAAGCGCTTGTCGGATGTGGCCCCTGAATTGGAGGCCCGCTTGGTCGGGCAACTGGATGGCTTGGTGCGCCTGCTGGCCGATCTGGGGGTGGCGGTGCGTCGCAACCGCCCCCTGACCGAGGAAGAAGGCGATTTCGCCGAGGGCAATCAGAACGGCGGCGGCCTGATGTTCGTGCGCGATCCCATGGTGGTGATCGGCGACACGGTTCTCGAACTCAGTCTCAAACGGCAATTCCGTCGCAAGGAGCGTTTCGCTCTCCGCCCCGCCGTCTCCGAGGCTTTCCGCCACGGGGAGGCCCACTGGGTGGCGGTCCCGCCCGCTTCGCCTTCCCTTTCCCACAACGGGGACGAGGACAACCCTTTCCTGGAAGGTGGCGACATCCTGCAGGCCGGACCGGATATTCTGGTGGGGCTGTCCGACCTCGCGTCCAACGAGGCGGGAGCCCGGTGGCTGCAACGCTTCCTGGGGCCGGCCTTCCGGGTCCATCCGGTGCGCCTGCGGCCCGACGTGCTTCATCTCGACTTGGCCCTGACCCTGGTCCGGCCCGGTCTGGCGGTTGCTTGCCCGACCTTCCTGCCCGATGGTCCTCCCGACTTTCTGAGGGGGTGGGACATCGTTTTGGTGGGGGAGGCGGAAGGCAAGGACATGGGGGCCAACGTTCTTGCCGTCGATCCGGTAACGGTGCTGCTGGACGCGCGCCAGAACCGTCTGGCCGTGGATCTGGAGGAAAGGGGGATTCGGGCCATCCCCGTTCCCTTCGACGCCCCGGCCGCCTTTGGCGGCGGCATCCGTTGCGCTACCCAGCCCCTGCGGCGGGTTGCGGCATAAGCACTGCGCCCAACGCAGAGCTCCCTTGCCATTATATGTATCGATCCGATATATATCCGTCGGTAATATATCGGATCGACACATGGAAGCGGGGGCGGCGAATGGATGCCAGGACCCTTTGTTTGGGCGTTCTGACCTTGGGCGACGCCAGCGGCTACGAGATCAAGAAGATCGTGGAAGAAGGGCCCTTTTCCCATTTCCACGAGACCAGCTTCGGGTCCATCTACCCCGCGCTCGGGCGCCTGAGCGCCGAGGGTCTGGTGACCTTCCGCGAGGTGGCCCAGGAAGGCCGGCCCGCCAAGAAGGTCTACAGCGTCACGCCCAAGGGCCGCGACGCCCTCGCCAAGGCCCTGCGGGCCGAACCGGCCCGCGACACGGTGCGTTCGGACGCCTTGTTCATGCTGTTCTTCGGCGACCTGATGGACGGCGGGCGGCGCCGGGAGGTCTTCGCCACCTACCTGGGCAACCTGCGCCGCCAGATGGCCGATATGGCCCAGTGCGGCGCCGAATCCGATCCGCCGGCGCGCCGCTTCGTGCACGGCCTGGGGCTGGCCGCCTACGAAGCCCTGATCCGCTACATGGAAGACAACCGCCACCTGCTGGACGAGGAAACCAATCCATGAAACGTTCCTACGTAACCGCCGCCCTGATGGCCGTGGCGGCGGTAGGCTGGATCGCTTCGGGCCACCTGGGCGGCGGCAGCCCGGCCAACGGCAAGACCCATCCGGAACCGGGCCCCGAAGCGGCTGAACGGCCCTTGGCGACGGTCCGGGTACGCGACCTGACGGCCCAGGAACGGCCGGGCGAACTGCTGCTGTTCGGCCGTACCGAAGCCGAGCGTCGGGTCGAGGTCAAGGCCGAGACCGCGGGCCGCGTGGCCGAGGTGGTGGCCCGCAAGGGCGGCCCGGTGACCAAGGGCGATGTGATCGTCCGCTTGGCCATGGACGACCGCCGCGCCCGCTTGGCGGAGGCCGAGGCGCGGGTCGAACAGGCGCGCATGTCCCACGACGCGGGACGGCAACTGGCCGAAAAGTCCTTCCGGTCCCAGGTCACGGTGGCCGACGAGAAGGCCAAGCTGGAAACCGCCAAGGCGGCGGCGGAAAGCGCCCGCCTGGATATCGAGCGCACAGCCATCCGCGCCCCCTTCGACGGACAGTTGGACGAACTGCCGGTGGAAGTGGGCGATTATCTTGACGTGGGCGGCGTGGCCGGCCGCATCATCGACCTGGATCCGATCCTGGTGGCGGCGGAAGTGGCGGAACGGGACGTGGGCCGGTTGCAGCCGGGCGCCATCGCCCATGCCCGGCTGATCGACGGCCGCCCGGTGGAAGGCGTCATCCGCTACCTGTCCAAGGCGGGCACCAAGGCCACCCGCACCTTCCGCGTCGAGGTGGCGGTCCCCAACCCCGATGGCGCCATCGCCGAAGGCCTGACCGTAGAACTGCGGCTCGATACGGGCCGGGCCAAGGCGCACCGCATTCCCCGGTCCGTCCTCACCCTGGCCGACAACGGCGTCCTGGGGGTGAAGACGGTGGACGGCGAGGGCAGGGTGGTCTTCCATGCCGTTAACCTGGTGGCCGACGCCGCCGACGGCCTGTGGGTCGGCGGCCTGCCAGAGCGCGCCATGCTGATAACCGTGGGCCAGGAATTCGTCCGGCCCGGCCAGGCGGTGACGGCGGTTCCCGATCCGGAGACGCCCTGATGCACGGCTTCATTGAAGGGGCCTTCGAGCGCTCGCGCCTGGTCCTCAGCACCCTGGTCTTCCTGCTGGTGGCCGGAATCGTCACCTTCGCCACCATCCCCAAGGAGGCGGACCCGGACGTCAACATACCCATCCTCTACGTCAAGATGGTCCACGAAGGCATCTCGCCCGAGGATGCCGAACGGCTGCTGGTGCGGCCGATGGAACAGAAACTGCGGGCCATCGAGGGCATCAAGGAAATGCGGGCTTCGGCCTTCGAGGGCGGGGCCAACGTGGTCCTGGAATTCGAAGCCGGTTTCGACGTCGATTTGGCAATGAACGACGTCCGCCAAAAGGTCGATCTCGCCAAGCCGGACCTGCCCAAGGATACCGAGGAACCCACCGTCCACGAGGTCAACTTCAGCCTCTTTCCCGTCCTGCTGGTCTCGCTCGCGGGCGACATCCCGGAACGGGCCCTGATCCGCCTGGCCCGCGATCTCAAGGAAAGCGTCGAAAGCCTGTCCCAGGTGCTGGAGGTGCGCATCGCGGGCGACCGCGAGGAAGCGGTGGAAATCCTGATCGATCCCATCAAGGTCGAAAGCTACGGGCTGACGCCGGACGAGGCCCTGCGCAGCGTCGGCGCCAGCAACAAGCTGGTGGCCGCCGGTTCCCAGGATACCGGGCACGGCCGCTTCGCGGTCAAGGTGCCGGGCCTTTACGAGGGCATCCAGGATATCGTCCAACAGCCCGTGAAGGTGGACGGCGACGCCGTCGTCCACCTGGGGGACATCGGCGAGGCGAGGCGCACCTACAAGGACCCGGAAAGCTTCGCCCGGGTCAACGGCCGCCCGGCGCTGGTCCTGGAGGTGGTCAAGCGCACCGGCCAGAACATCATCGAGACCATCGCCGCCGTGCAGGAAGCCGTCGAGACCGAGCGCAGGAACTGGCCCGAGCCGGTGCGCCAAGCCGTCCGGGTGTCCTTCCTGCAAGACAAGTCCGACGACATCCGCACCATGCTGAACGACTTGAACAACAGCGTGATTACCGCCTCGCTGCTGGTGGTGATCGTCGTGGTGGGGGCCTTGGGCGGGCGGTCCTCGGCGCTGGTGGCGATCGCCATTCCCGGTTCCTTCCTGGCCGCCATCCTGCTGGTCGGCATGATGGGCATGACCATCAACATCGTGGTGCTGTTCAGCCTGATAATGGCGGTCGGCATGCTGGTCGACGGGGCGGTGGTGGTCACCGAATACGCCGACCGCAAAATGCTGGAAGGCATGAGCAGGACGGAAGCCTACGCCCTGTCGACCCGCCACATGTTCGCCCCCGTGGTTTCGTCCACCCTGACAACCATCGCCGCCTTCCTGCCGCTGATGTTCTGGCCGGGCGTGGTGGGCCAGTTCATGCGCTACCTGCCCATGACCTTGATGGCGACGCTGGGGGCTTCCATCGCCATGGCCCTACTGTTCGTTCCCGTCCTGGGCGCCCTGTTCGGCCGGCCGGGCAGCGGCGAGCAGGAAGACATGCGCCTGCTGGCCGACGCCGCTCCGGTCGACGACCTGCGCCGTCTGCACGGACCCCTCGGGCTTTACGTGAAGGTCCTGGACAAGGCGCTCGACCATCCGGGCAAGGTGGTGATCGCCTCGGTGGCGCTGCTGTTCGGGGTCCAGTTCCTTTATGGCGCCATCGGCAAGGGCGTCGAGTTCTTCCCCGACGTGGAACCCAAGTTCGCCAAGCTGCAGGTCAAGGCGCGCGGCAACCTGTCGATCTTCGAGAAGGACGCCCTGATGCGCGAGGTCGAAGCCCGCGTCCTCGGCATGCCCGAACTGGCTTCCGTCTATAGCCGCACCGGCCGCGAGCAGATGAGCGAGGATGCCGAGGACGTGATCGGTTCCCTGACCTTCGAATTCGTCGATTGGAAGAAGCGCCGCAAGGCCCCCGAAATCCTGGCCGAGGCGAAGGCGCGGACCGCCGATCTGGCGGGCATCCAGGTAGAAATCCGCAAGGAGGAGGCCGGCCCCCCGGTCGGCAAGCCGATCCAGGTCGAACTTTCGGCACGCGAGCCGGCCTTGCTGCCGCCCGCCGCCGCCAAGGTGAGGGCCTTCCTGGAGGCCATGCCGGGCCTGCGCAACGTGGAAGACAGCCGGCCGCTACCCGGCATCGACTGGCAGATCGCGGTCGACCGGCCGCAGGCCGCCAAGTTCGGCGCCAGCGTCGGCGCCGTCGGCCAGTCGGTGCAGATGCTGACCAACGGCTTCAAGCTGGGCGCCTACCGGCCCGACGACAGCACCGACGAGATCGACATCATCGTCCGCTATCCGCCCGAATACCGGACCATCGAGCGGCTCGACCATGTGCGCGTCGCCGGCCAGGACGGCGCGGTTCCCATTTCCAGCTTCGTCACCCGCGAGGCGCGCCAGAAGGTCGGCACGGTGAACCGCACCGATGGCCGGCGCGTCATGGCGGTCAAGGCCGACGTGGAAGAAGGCGTGCTGCCCGCCGACAAGGTGCCCGTGATCGCCGCCTGGATCGCCCGCGAGGCCGGCCTGGACCCCGGCATCAAGGTCCGTTTCAAAGGCGAGGACGAGGAACAGAAGAAGGCGGAAGCCTTCCTGCTCAAGGCCTTCGGTGTCGCTCTGGCGCTGATCGGCGTCATCCTGATCGCCCAGTTCAACAGCTTCTTTTCCGCCCTGCTGATCCTGTCGGCGGTGGTGATGTCCACCCTGGGGGTCTTCGTCGGCCTGATGGTCATGGACCAGCCCTTCGGCATCGTCATGACCGGCATCGGCGTCATCGCCTTGGCCGGCGTGATCGTCAACAACAACATCGTGCTGATCGACACCTTCGACCGCCTGCGCCGCGAGACCGGCCTGAACCTGAGGGACGCCGTCGTCAAGACCGGCGCCCAGCGGGTGCGCCCGGTGTTCCTGACCGCTTTTACCGCCGTGCTGGGCCTGTTGCCCATGATGCTCCAGTTGAACGTCGACTTCGTGGCGCGCGAAGCCACCGTCGGAGCGCCGGCCATGCAATGGTGGACCCAACTGGCGACCGCCATGGTCTTCGGGCTGGGATTCGCCACCGTGCTCACCCTCATCGTCACCCCTTGCGCGCTCATGTTCCGGGGCGGTGGGTTGCGGCGGCGGATCGCGGATCGGCTCTGGCTGGCCTGGGCGCGGCGGCGCGCAGGGCTTCAGTCCACCACCTCGAACAGGAGGTAGCGCCCACCCGCCAAGGGAACCCGCCGCAGCCAGGGCGGCGGCGGCTCCTCGGCCAAGCGCTGGGCCAGGGTCCGGGCCGTGCCCCCGGCGGCCGGGTTGCGGTCGAGGGGACAGAAGGCGACGAGTTCCGCGCCATGCCTGTGCACCAGGGCGCGAAGGGCCGTATCGTCCGGCGCCGCCAGGGCCCGCCAGATCCCGGCGACCCGCGGGCCGCCCCGATGGAGCCAGGTGGTGACCACCGAATGGGGCGTTTCGAAGAGAATGCGCGCCGCCAGGCCGTCGGCCAGGACCAGCCGCGGCCGGTCGGCCATCCCGAGGGCCGCCATGACCGGGGCGTGGAGGCACTGGGGGGGGACCGGTTCGGCTTCGAACAGCGCCGGTCCCAGATAGGGCAGGACGGCGAACGAAGGCAAGGCCGCCAGTCCCAGAAGGCGGTGGCGGCCAAGCAGGCGCTCGGCCAGCATGACCAAGGGCGGCAAGGCCAAAATCGCCGGGTAGCCGGCCCAGCGCATCATGCCGGCGGTCATGGCGATGAACGGAACGAGGCCCAGGAACACCCAGAGTTCCGCCTTCCGCCCGGCGGGCCGCAATCGCCATTCCACGGCCAGGGCGGCCAAGGCCAGGACCGGAAGCCCGAGAACAGCGAAAAAGGCGGCCCCGTTCTTGACCGGCTGGTTCTCCGGATTGCTCAACACCATGATGGCCCGTTCCAGCCACGGCTCCATCCCGGCCAGCGGCCCGTGGCGGAAACCGGGAAAGACCGTCAAGACGACGGCCATACCCAGTCCCGCCACCAGGACGGCGCGCACCAGCCGGCCTTCCCACCGGGGCGGGGGCGTCCGCTTCAAGGCGACCCATCCGGCCGCCACCACCCAGGACAGGGCCGCGTAAGGCAGGGACAAGGTGTCGTATTCCACGGCGAGAAGGGCGGCCAAGGGCCGTTCGGCCGGCAAGGCGAGGCTGGCGGCGGTCGCCGCGCCCATCCAGAACAGTCCCATGCCGCGAGCGATCCGGCCATCCCCCGAGTGGGTCCAGGCCAAGCCCGCCGCCAGGGTGAGCACGGCCAGCGGGGCCAGGGTCTCGATTCCGATCCACAGTCCGATTCCGCCCGCGACGCCGCCCCAGACGGCCGTGCAGGGCTTGGCCGTTCCGGCGGCGATCCGCAGGACGCTACCCATGACCAGCGCGAAGATCGCGGCCATCGGGCCGTGGTGGTCGGCGGTGTTGGGCGCGAAGACGGACAACAGGAGCGCCGGCGGAGCCGCCAGCAGCATGGCCGCCAGCGGCCGCATGCGGGCCGAAAGGACGGGGCGGACCGCCCAGGAAAAGGCGGCGACCGTCCCCCAGACGGCAAGCAGAGCCGCCAAGGGCGCCGCAGCCAGAAGCGCCTGGCGGAGCGGCAGGAAAGGAAGGAAGGGCGACGCCGCCAGCAGGATCAGCAGGTCCACGGGGCGGGTCCAGTGGGAGGATTCGCCGATGGGCGGATTCACCCGGTGCATGACGCCGTCGTACCAGTCGCGGTCCTGGATCAACTGGACCACCCGATTCAGGCGGACGTAGCCGTCCAGATCGAGCACCCAGGAAAAGGGCGAGACGCCCGGCACCGTCCAGGCGGCAAGAGCCGCGGCCAACGCCACCAGAGCGGTCGGGACCAGGACTTCGGCGCGCAGGGCCAAGGGACGTTCCATGGCCGGAACATACGCAAGAAGCGGGTGGAGCGTAAAGCCTCCCGGCACTAGGGCTTTCGAACCTCGAACAGCCGGTAGCCGCGGGGGCCGGCTCCGGGAATCTCGATGCGCCACAGCCAGGCCGGGGTTTCGTCGGCAAGCCGGGCGGCGAGGGCGGGCGGTGCCGGAGGGGCTAGCGGGTTGTCCTGTCCGGGGCAGATCAGCAGCAACTCGGCGCCCCGATCCCGCGCCAGAATTCGCAAAGGGCCGTCGTCCGGCGCCGCCAGGGCCCGCCAGATCGCCATCACCCGCGGGGCGTCCCGGTGGAAGCCGATGGTCACCACCCGGTGCGGGCTGTCGAACAGGAGTCGCGGCCCTTCGCCGTCGGCCAGGATGGTCCGCTGCCGCTCGCCGAAGGCGCCGTTCAGGATCGGCAGGACCGGGCCGACGTCGCATCCGAAGGGTCTGGCGGGAGGCGTCCCCCATCGCAGGCCGTCGAGGACGGCACCCGCCAGGACCGGTCCCATCGCGGCCGCCAGAAGGACGAGGCCGCGGACGGACGGACGGTCTGTCAGCCGCGCCCCCAGGGCCACCAGGACGACGGCGGCGGCCAGCACCTCCGCGTAAATGGCCCAGCGGACCATGGCCGCGCCCATGATGGCGAAGGGAAGCAGGGCCAGAAGGACCCAGAACTCGCCCCACGGCCCGGTCGGTTGCCGAACGGCCCGCCAAGCCAGGATAGCCAGTCCGGCCGTCGGCAGGCCCAGCGCGTAGGCGGCCGGGCCCGCATCGAAGCCGCTTCGGGAGACGAGGGGCAGGTTCTCCGGGGTCGCCGCGTTGTAGATCGCGGCAAACCACTTGTCCGTCATCGCCAGCGGTCCCAGCAGGACGCCGGGAAACGCTAGGTGGAGGACCAAGCCCGCCGCGCCCCCCAGGGACAAGGCCAGCGCGATGCGGCCCCGGGTCCCGAGCGCCGGTGCCCGGGCCAGGGCGAACCAGCCGAGGGTACCCGCCACCGCCAGCCCGAGATGGGGCAGGGACAGGCGGTCGAATTCCACCGCTCCCAGGTCGGCCGGCGGGCGTTCCAAGGGCAGGGAGACGGCCACCGCCAGGGTCAGTCCGGACCAGAGCAGGACCATGTCGCGGGCAAGCTCGCGCCGTCCTTCCCGCAGCCAGGCCAGGCCGGCGAGCCCGGTGAAGACGGCCAGGGGGGCGAGAGTCTCCGGGCTGACCCATAGGGACAGGCCGCCGGCCAGGCCGCCCAGGAAAGCCGTCCGGTCCATGGCCTTTCCGGCGGCGATGCGCAAGGCCGCGCCCAGCAGAAAGGCGAACAGCAGGATCAGGAGGCCGTGGTGGTCCGGCTGGTTGGGCATGAAGGCGCGCCCGAAGATGGCCGGCTGGACGGCGAACAGCAACCCCGCGTAACCCAGGCTTTTCGATGGGACGAAGGGGCGCAAGGCCCAGACGAAGGCCGCCACGCCGATCCAGCCCTGGACCAGGATGGCAACCGGCGACGACCACAGCAAGGCTTCCCTGGCGGAAACGAAAGGCAGCAAGGGCAGGGCGAAAAGGGCCAGCAGGGCGTCAAGGGGGCGCGTCCAGTGCAGAACCTCGCCGTCCGGCGGGTTGCTGCGGTGGAAGACGGCATCGTACCACCCGCCGCCTTCCAGCAACTGGACCACCCGGTTGAGCCGCTGGTAGCCGTCCGTATCCAGCACCCAGGAATCCGTCGGCCATGCCAGGGCCAGGGCCATCGCGGCGAGTGCGGCGGTGGGGACCAGGACCTCGGGGCGCAAGGGCAGGGGGCGTTCCATGCCCATTTATAGCGCAGGGATCAGCGGATCAGGTCGATAACCTTCAGGCTGGCGAAGGAAATGGCGCCCGCCGCCGGTATGGTGAAGACCCAGGCCCAGACGATCCGCCCCGCCAGGCCCCAGCGCACCGCCGAGGACCGCCGGGCCATGCCGACGCCGACGATGGCGCCGGTGATGGTGTGGGTGGTGGAAACCGGAATGCCCAGCCAGGTGGCACCGAACAGGGTCATGGCGCCGGCCGTTTCGGCACAGAAACCCTGATAGGGTTTCAGGTCGGTGATCTTGGAGCCCATGGTCCTGACGATGCGCCAGCCGCCCATCAGCGTCCCCAGTCCCATCGCGGCCTGGGCCGAAAGAACCACCCAGAGCGGCACGTGGAACTCGCCGCCCAGATAGCCCTGGGAGAACAGCAGCACGGCGATGATTCCCATGGTCTTCTGGGCGTCGTTGCCCCCATGGCCCAGGGAATAGAGCGAGGCCGAGACGAACTGGAGTTGGCGGAAACGCCTGTCCACCAGGAAGGGCAGGGAGTTGCGCAGCAGCCAGGAGAACGATACGAACAGCAGCAGGGCCAGCACCATGCCGGTCATCGGCGAGGCGAAGATGGCGACGGTGGTCTTGACGAGACCCTTGGCGACGATGGCATCCAGTCCCGCCTTGGCCAGCCCCGCGCCCACCAGTCCGCCGATCAAGGCATGGGAACTGGAGGAAGGGAAACCGATCCACCAGGTGATGAGGTTCCAGGCGATGGCCCCGATCAAGGCGGCCAGGATCAGATAGGGATCGACCACCGTGGGCGAGACGATGCCCGTGCCCACCATCTTGGCCACGTGCAGGCCGAAGAACAGGAAGGCGATGAAATTGAAGAAGGCCGCCCAGACGACGGCCCACTTGGGCGGCAGGACCCGTGTCGAGACGATGGTGGCGATGGAATTCGCCGCATCGTGCATTCCGTTGATCATGTCGAAGGCGAGCGCCACGGCGATGATGAGCACCAAGGCGGGAAGGCTGAGCTGGACGGCGTCCATGGGATGGCCCTACACGTGGTCCAGGACGATGCCTTCGATCACGTCCGCCACGTCGTCGCAGCGGTCGGTGACGGCCTCCAGGAGTTCGTAGACCTCCTTGCGGCCCAGGAAGTCGATGGTTTCCGGGCGCTCCTCGATCAACTCCGACAGGGAACGGCGCAGCAGATGGTCGGCTTCGCTCTCGATCCGGCTGACCTGCTCGCACAGTCCGTTGATGCGGGCCGCGTTGCCCGTGATGTCGTGCAGCAACGGCATGGCCTCGGCGACCAGCTTGGCCGCCCTTTCGATCATCGCCGCCAACTCGCGCATGCGCGGAGTGAATTCGGCGACCTTGTAGAGTTCGGCATGCTGCGCCACGTCCTCGATCAGGTCGACGGTGTCGTCCTGGGCGGTAATCAGGGCATGTACGTCGGAGCGGTCGAAAGGCGTGATGAAGGCCCGGTGCAGGGCGGTCAGCATCTCGCGGGTGATGACGTCGGCCTCGCCCTCGATGGCATAGACCCTCTGCAAGCGCTCCTGGCGCTCGGCTGCCGGGGCGGCCATCAGGGCGGAAAGGGCGCCGGCCGCCGCCACCAGCCGGTCGGCATGGGCGGCGAAATGATCGACGAACCGCTCTTCCCTCGGCATGAGGGCGCGGATGAATTTCATGAACATGGAAACCCCGTCGCAGGATGATGTCACGAATCTGTAACGCCGATGTCATAGCACATGGGCGAGGCGCCGTCTTCCCCTCATCCGATTCGCCGGATCGTCATCAAGCAAAATGTGAGCGACGCGACGTAGGCCTCTGTGATAATTCGATTAATATTATCGTTCGGGCGACCGAAGTCGGATCGGCATAGAGTTCCGGCATGGAATGGAGCGACGACGGCATCGTCCTGGGGGCGCGGCGGCACGGCGAGTCCGGGGCCGTGGTCCATCTGCTGACTCGCGAGCATGGCCGCCATGCCGGCCTGGTGCGCGGCGGGGCGAGACCGAAGCTGCGGGCGGTGCTGCAACCGGGCACCCTGGTGCAGGCGCGCTGGCGCGGCCGGCTGGCCGAACACCTGGGCAGCTATGACCTGGAGCCGGTCAAGGCTTACGCCGCCGATCTGCTGGACAAGCCCATGCAACTGGCCGGTTTGACCGCCGCTTGCGCGGTGGCCGAAACCGCCCTGCCGGAGCGCGAGTCCCATCCCGCCGTCTTCGAGGGCTTGCGCGTGCTGCTGGAGGCCATGGGGGTGCCCTGGTGGCCCTCCATCTACGTGCGCTGGGAGGTGGGAGTGCTGAAGGAACTGGGCTTCGGCCTGGACCTTTCCCGTTGCGCCGCCACCGGGGCCAACGACCGGCTGGCCTACGTCTCGCCCAAGTCGGGCCGGGCGGTGTCCTTGTCGGCGGGCGAGCCGTACCGGCAATTGATGCTGCCCCTGCCGGGCTTTCTGCTAGGCGGCGGCGGCGCCGGGGACGCGGCCCAGGTGGCCGACGGCCTGCGGCTGACCGGGTTTTTCCTGGAACGCCACGTCTACCACGGCGAACTGCCGCCGGCCCGCGACCGCCTGGCAGACCGCCTGCGCAACCTGGCCCACGCCGCCCCTCCCGCCCCTGACTTGGCCTGGCATACGGTGGGGTAGGGGGGGCTTGGTGCCGCTTTCGGCGCCCAGCGGAGATGGAGCAGTATGTCTACGCCGGAACGTTCGCCCTTCTGTTGACCGGATGGGCGCTTGTCTCCAGCGACCGCGCCTTGCCGCCGATAGATCGCCCCCCCTATGTTCACAGGCCGGGCATGCGGTATCTGACCATGGCGTTGTGGCCCGTCTTCAAGCCGCTGGGGATCATCACTTTCGTCGTTCCGTTCAGCCTGTGCCTCGGTCTCCATTCACTGGTGGCCGAGTGGATCGAGGCGAGATTCTGGCGCGGAATTGTCACGGGAGCTATCTTCTTTCCCGTGCGGATATGAAGCGTGAAATTGCCAAAGTTGGCTAGCCGCCGCCGTTGACCCGCCGCGCGGCCGGGAGCATAGTGAAGCCATGACGACGATCACCTTCGACACCCTGAAGTTCGTGGAGCGGCTTCGGGCTGCCGGGGTTCCGGACGGCCAGGCCAAGGCGGAAGCCGAGGCTCTGGCGGAGGCGCTGTCCTCCGGTGCCCAGGAACTCGCGACCAAAGGCGACATCCGTGAAATGCGGCAGGAGATGGTCACCCTGAAGGCCGAGGTCATGGGCGAATTGAAACTCAACCGCTGGATGACCGGCCTGTTGCTGGCCGGCGTGATGTCGCTGATTCTCAAGGCCTTCTTCTAGTCCGAACTTTCCCGGTATTTCCATAGCATATTCAGGAGTGTAAGCTACTCATCCGGACTATGCGGGTCGCATGGGAATCGTGATGACGGCAGTCCGCTTGGCCAACCAGGGCCGGGAGGATATGGAGGAACCGGATGCAAAGGCCCTCGTCGATAGGGGTGCCGCACCTTTGCTGCCTGCCCGAGCACATGGCGGTGCAGTTGAAGCTGGACCGCATCGGCCAGCGTGAAATCCAGACAGCCGAAGGCCGCTCCCACGTTGTGGACTATGTCGGCCCGGTGCGGGTCGAACTGTGCTGGGGCGGTCCTGCGTGACCGGCGCCCTTGTGGTCGGCAACCAGGTACTGCTGGGCGCCACTCCCATGGAGGACATGGACTTGGTGGTCGAACCCGCCCGCCGGCGGGTGGCCGTCAATCCCGCCAGCCCCAACGTCCCCCTTTCCCTCGCCAAGAGCTTGGCGCGTTCCTCATAATCCCATTCGCCACAGCTTTCCACCCAACCGATTGACGTGCCGCCGTTAGCGGCTACTATATCTCGCCAATTCCACAGGGGAGCGAGCCGTCCATGATCCGCAGCGCATCCGCCGCCAACGGCAACGGAGGCGACGTCCGTGACGTCCGCTTGGCCGACGCCCTGGGCGAGCGCTATCTGGCCTATGCGCTGTCGACCATCGTGTCGCGCTCCCTGCCCGACGTCCGCGACGGCCTGAAGCCGGTTCACCGCCGCCTGCTGTTCGCCATGCGCCAGTTGAAGCTGGACCCCGACAAGGGCTTCAAGAAGTGCGCCCGCGTGGTGGGCGACGTGATCGGCAAGTATCACCCCCACGGCGATGCTTCGGTTTACGAGGCCTTGGTGCGCCTGGCCCAGGAATTCGCGGTGCGCTACCCGCTGGTCGACGGCCAGGGCAATTTCGGCAACATCGACGGCGATAACGCGGCGGCCATGCGCTACACCGAGGCCCGCCTGACCGAGGTGGCGGCCGCGCTGATGGACGGCCTGGACGAGGACGCCGCCGACTTCCGTCCCACCTACGACGGCGAGGAGGAAGAGCCGGTGGTCATGCCGTCCGGCCTGCCCAACCTGCTGGCCAACGGCTCGGCCGGCATCGCGGTGGGCATGGCGACCAGCATCCCGCCCCACAATCTGGCGGAACTCTGCGACGCGCTCATCCACTTGATCCAGCATCCCGATTGCGCGGTGGAGACGCTGGTGGAACTGGTGCCCGGCCCCGACTTCCCCACGGGCGGCGTGCTGGCGGAAGGCCGCGACGCGGTGCTGGAGGCCTACCGGACGGGGCGCGGCGGCTTCAGGGTGCGCGCCAAGTGGGAAGTCGAGCAGATGCGCCACGGCCTGTTCCAGGTGGTGGTCACCGAAATCCCCTACCAGGTCCAGAAGTCGCGCCTGATCGAGAAGGTGGCGGAACTGCTGACCGCCAAGAAGCTGCCGCTGCTGGCCGATATCCGCGATGAATCGGCGGCCGAGGTGCGCGTCGTGCTGGAGCCCCGCAACCGCACCGTCGATCCCGCAATGATGATGGAACAGTTGTTCCGCCAGACCGATCTGGAATCCCGCTTCCCGCTCAACATGAACGTCCTGGACGGCGGCATCGCGCCCCGGGTGATGAACCTGAAGGAAGTCCTGCAGGCCTACCTGGATCATCGCCACGAGGTGCTGCTGCGCATCAGCCGCCATCGTCGCGACAAGATCGAACGCCGCCTGGAAATCCTGGGCGGACTGCTGGTCGCCTACCTGAACCTGGACGAGGTGATCCGCATCATCCGCGAGGAAGACGAACCCAAGTCCTTCCTGATGAAGGCCTTCAAGCTGACCGAGGTGCAGGCGGAAGCCATCCTGAACATGCGCCTGCGCCAGTTGCGCCGTCTGGAGGAGATGGAAATCCGCCGCGAGAACGAATCCCTGGAGGCCGAACGGGCGACCATCGACATCCTTCTGGGCGACGAGTCCCGGCGCTGGAAAGCCATCCGCGACCAGGTGGCGGCCCTGAAGAAGCGCTTCGGGCCCCATACGCCGCTCGGCAAGCGCCGGACCGCCATCGGCGAGGCGCCGTCGGCCGCCGTCGTGCCCATCGAGGCCTTCATCGAGAAGGAGCCGATCACCGTGCTCTGTTCGGAAAAGGGCTGGATCCGCGCGCTGAAGGGCCATGCCCCGGTGGGCGACGAGGTCAAGTACAAGGAAGGCGACGCCGGGCGCTTCGTGCTGCAGGCCCAGACCACCGACAAGCTGGTCGTCTTCGCCAGCAACGGTCGCTTCTACACTCTGTCCTGCGACAAGCTGCCGGGGGGGCGAGGCCATGGCGAGCCCTTGCGCCTGATGATCGACCTGCCCCAGGATCACGACGTGCTCGACATGCAGGTGCACGACCCGGCAAGGCGGCTGGTCGTCGCCTCCAGCATCGGGCGCGGCTTCCAGATCGAGGAAAAGGACGTCATCGCCCAGACCCGCAACGGCCGCCAAGTACTGAACGTCGAAGAGGGCGAGACGGCGGCGCTCTGCGTCGCGGTGCCGGAAGGCGCCGACAGCCTGGCGGTGCTGGGCGAGAACCGCAAGCTGCTGGTCTTTCCGCTGGAGGAACTGCCGACCATGGCGCGCGGGCGCGGCGTGTTGCTGCAGAAGTACAAGGACGGCGGCATCGCCGACGCCAAGGCGTTCAGGATGGCCGACGGCCTGACCTGGGCCTTGGGCGATCGCAAGCGGACCGAGACCGACCTGCGCCGCTGGCTGGGCCACCGCGCCCAGTCCGGCCAACTGCCCCCCACGGGATTCCCGCGCAACAACCGGTTCGGCTGAGCCGTAAAACGCCAATGGCGCAGCCGGTATCTTCGGCCGCGCCACCCGTTCTGCGTATCCGCTGCCGCCAAGCGGCGCGGGGTTGGGAAAGGTATGTCTTTATGCCTCTTTCTTTTTGGTCGCGGGTTGTTGCCGCTTGCCACGCTTTCTCATGCCCGTGGTCCTCTTGAAGACCGAAGGAAAGCGTTTGGCGAGGTATTCGTCGGCAAGACGCAGGGCCTCGCGCCGTCGATCATCCATGGCCTAACCTCCGAACAGGACGCCACGAAAGCGTCGCTAACTGCATAAAGGGGTTGACAGGTTATCACTGTCCAGGGGAGGGAATCAAGTTCCCGAAAAGGTAGCGTGCTGCAAAGTGCTGGTTGATCGATGGGTCTAAATACTGGTCTCGTTTAATCCATGAGCTTGATCGTTGGGCTGAAGTTCTTTTCGTTCTCGAGGCGGGTCCGGCGGTTCTCGATGGCCTACCTCATGGCGCGCACCATATAGGAGTCGTAAAATGCGGTGACATCCGGTTCTGACGACGGACGCTGGCGGCTGGTTTCGGGGGCGGCCACCATTTCCTTGAAGCGCTTTGCCGCATCTTGCAGGACATCCCTGGTGATCGCCTTGAACCGGGCGCGGGCAGCGGCTATGACTGGCCATCGTTCCTGCGAGGAGGTGTCATGACGACCGCATTCGTGTTTCCGGGCCAAGGGTCCCAGGCCGTGGGCATGGGCCGCGAATTGGCCGCCGCCTTTCCCACCGCCCGCCGCGTCTTCGAGGAAGTGGACGAGGCGCTGAAGCAGAAGCTTTCGGTTCTGATGTTCGAGGGGCCGGAAGACCGGTTGACGCTCACCGAGAACGCCCAGCCGGCCCTGATGGCGGTCAGTCTCGCGGTGCTGGCGGTGCTGAAGCAGGATGGCAGGCTTGACTTGGCGAAGGCGGCGCAGTTCGTCGCCGGCCACAGCCTGGGCGAATATTCGGCCCTGGCGGCGGCGGGGACCTTCTCGGTGGCCGACACCGCCCGCCTGCTGAAGACCCGCGGCCAGGCCATGCAGCTTGCCGTGCCGGTGGGGCAGGGGGCCATGGCGGCCCTGTTGGGCCTGGATTTCGAACAGGCCCGCGAGGTGGCCGCCGAAGCCGCCCAGGGCGACGTCTGCACGGCCGCCAACGACAATGCACCCGGCCAGGTGGTGGTTTCCGGGCACAAGGCGGCCATCGAGCGTGCCTTGGCCATCGCCGCCGCCAAGGGCGCCAAGCGCAGCGTCCTGCTGCCGGTGAGCGCGCCCTTCCATTGCGCCCTGATGCAGCCGGCCGCCGAGGCCATGGCCGAAGCCCTGGGCAAGGTCGACATGCGCGATCCGCTGGTGCCGCTGGTGGCCAACGTCACCGCCGCCCCCACCACCGACGCCGCCGTCATCCGCCGCCAGTTGGTGGAACAGGTGACCGGTACCGTGCGCTGGCGCGAAAGCGTGCTCGCCATGAAGGCGGCGGGTGTCGACCGGCTGGTGGAAGTGGGCTCGGGCAAGGTGCTGTCGGGGCTGGCCAAGCGCATCGACCGCGAGGTGACCGGCGTCTCGGTCGGCACCCCGGCCGACATCGAGGAATTCATGAAGGGGGTGTGACCATGTTCGATCTGTCCGGCAAGGGCGCGCTGGTGACTGGCGCGTCGGGGGGAATCGGGGGCGCCATCGCCCGCGCGCTGCATGCCAGGGGCGCCCAGGTGGCCCTGTCGGGGACCCGCGTCGAGGCCCTGGAGGCCTTGCGCAAGGAATTGGGCGAACGGGCCCACGTGGTGCCTTGCGACCTGTCCGACGCGGCGGGGGCGGAAAAGTTGGTCAAGGATGCCGAAGCCGCCATGGGATCGGTGGACATCCTGGTCAACAACGCCGGCCTGACCCGCGACACCTTGACCATGCGGATGAAGGACGACGACTGGCAGAAGGTGCTGGACGTCAACCTGACCGCGGCCTTCCGCCTGTCGCGCGCCTGCCTGAAGGGCATGATGAAGAAGCGCTGGGGGCGGATGGTCAACATCACGTCCATCGTCGGGGTGACCGGAAATCCGGGCCAGGCCAACTACGCGGCGTCCAAGGCGGGCATGATCGGCATGAGCAAGTCCCTGGCCCAGGAAGTGGCGTCGCGCAACATCACGGTGAACTGCATCGCGCCCGGTTTCATCGTCACCGCCATGACCGACGCCCTGAACGAGGAACAGAAGGCCGCCCTGATGCCCCGCATTCCCGCCGGGCGCCTGGGCACGGTGGAAGACATCGCGGCGGGCGTCGTCTATCTGGCCAGCGAGGAAGCGGCCTACGTCACCGGCCAGACCCTGCATATCAACGGCGGCATGGCGATGATCTGACATTGGCGCGCCTCCCCCGCCCGGCCGGCACCGCGTGGCCTTCGGCGAGCAGGCGGGCGGCGAGGTCGGTGCCGTCGCCAAGGACCACCTCGGCCACCACCCGGCCGTGATACTTGTCGGGCCGGACCGCC
>JAMOBD010000035.1 GCA_039908345.1 Magnetospirillum sp. WYHS-4 | reverse complement strand
GCCGATCAGGAAAGGACGACGGGCCGCTGGGCGACGCCGAACCAGAATTCGTCGATCATCCGCATGACGGTATTGAAGTCGTCGAAATCGGCGGGCTTGGTGACGAAGCAGTTGGCGTGCAGTTCGTAGCAATTGCGGACGTCTTCTTCCGCTTCCGAGGTGGTCAGCACCACCACCGGGATGGTGCGCAGCAAGGGATCGCCCTTGACCTCCGCCAGCACCTCGCGGCCATCCTTGCGGGGCAGGTTGAGGTCGAGGATCACCAGATCGGGACGCGGCGAGGCATCGAAGGTGCCCTGGCGGCGCAGGAAGTCCATGGCCTTCACGCCATCGTCCACATGATGGATCTGATGCTGGACATCGCCGGAATTCAGTAGTTCCCGGATCAAGCGCGCATCGCCCAGGTTGTCTTCGACAACCAGAACCACACCAGAATTGCTGCCCGACTGTGCGAATACTTGCATGTGACCTACTAGTCCCACCGACCTGGGGTCAAAGCGGCCCCGCCGTCGGCTTCCTTCCCCAGCTTCCCTCTTACTAGGTAGTGCGGATCGGGCCGGGATTCAAGGAGAAAAACTCCCCATGACATCCCGGTGACCGCCCGCCTAGTACGCTTTCCTAGCGTACTTTGACGTTGAACAACTCGCTTCCATCGGTGTCGGTCAGATGGACTGCGCAGGCGATACAGGGGTCGAAGCTGTGGATGGTGCGCAGCACTTCGATGGGCTGATCGGCCTTGGCGAGCTTGTGGCCGGCCAGCGCCGCCTCGTAGGCGCCCGGCTGCCCCTTCGGGTCGCGCGGGCCGGCGTTCCAGGTGCTGGGAACGACGGCCTGGAAGTTTTCGATCAGGCCGTTCTTGATGACGATCCAGTGGCCCAGAGCGCCGCGCGGGGCCTCCATGAATCCGGCGCCCCGAGCTTCCTTGGGCCAAGTGGACGGGTCCCAGAGGGTCTCGTTGTGGGTTTTCACGTCGCCCGCCTTGATGTTGGCGATCAGATCCTTGTGCCAGCCCTTCATCGTATCCAGGATGATCTTGGTCTCCAGGGTGCGGGCCGCGGTACGGCCCAGGGTGGAGAACAGGCCCTTGACGGGCAGGTCCAGGGTCTTGAGCGCGTGGGCGACCAGTTCCTTGGTCTGCTGGTGGCCGCTGGCGTAGAGCATCAGCACACGGGCCAGCGGGCCCACCTCGACCGGCTTGCCCTTCCAGCGCGGCGCCTTGAGGAAGGTGTAGCTCTTGTCGACATCCAACTCCTCGAAAGGCGGCTTGGGGCCGCTGTAGGCGATGTTGGTCTCGCCCTTGTAGGGGTGCAGGCCCTTGTCCTTGCCACCCGTGTAGTCGTACCAGGACCGCGAGATGAATTCCTCGATCTCGCTGTCGGCATTGAGGTCGACGGGATGGATCTTGGTGACGTCGCGATCCAGGATCACCCCGGCCGGAATGGCGAGGCCGTCCATGCGCGGGCCGCTGGGGAACTCGCCGTAGGTCATGAAGTTGCCCAGCCCCTCGCCCTGGGTCGCCCAGTCCTTGTAGAAGCCGGCGATGGCCAGGGTGTCGGGGACGTAGACCTGATCGACGAACATCGCCATCTTGTCGATCACCGATCCCACCTTGGACAGGCGTTCGGCGTTCAATGCCGAATCCGAATTCAGGTTGATCGCGCAGGGCACGCCGCCGACCAGGAAGTTCGGGTGGGGATTCTTGCCTCCGAAGATGGCGTGCAGATCGACCACGTCACGTTGCCATTCCAAGGCATCCAGGTAGTGGGCGACCGCCATCAGGTTGGCTTCCGCCGGCAGCTTGTAGGCCGGATGGCCCCAGTAGCCGTTGGCGAAGATGCCCAACTGGCCCTGGTCGACGAACGTCTTCAGCTTGGCCTTCACGTCCCGGAAGTGCCCGGCCGAGGACTTGGCGTAAGGGCTGATCGATTGGGCCAGTTCCGAGGTCTTCTTCGGATCGGCCGACAGTGCCGAGACCACATCCACCCAGTCCAGCGCGTGCAGGTGGTAGAAGTGCATGACGTGGTCGTGCACGTACTGCGCCGCGATCATCAGGTTGCGGATGAGCTGGGCGTTCTTCGGGATGGGGTACTTGAGGGCATCCTCCACGGCACGCACGCTGGCGATGCCGTGCACCAGGGTGCAGACGCCGCAGAACCGCTGGGTGAAGGCCCAGGCGTCGCGGGGGTCGCGCCCCTTGAGGATGCGTTCGATGCCGCGCACCATGGTGCCCGAGGACCAGGCCTCGGCGATGGTCCCGCCGTTCATGCGGGCTTCGATGCGCAGGTGACCCTCGATGCGGGTGATCGGGTCGATGACCAGGCGCTTGCTCATTATTCTTCACCTCCGCTCTTGGCGGCCTTGGGCTTCCGCGCGCGGGCAGCCTTGGGCTTGGATTCCTCGGCAACCGGCTCGGGCTCGGCTTCGTCCGGATCGTCGGGCAGGTATTCGGCGATCAGTTCGGTAAGGCTCTTGATCTCCATGTCCATCTTGTACTCCTCGAGGCCGTTCTCGAGGGTGTGATGGCAATAGGCGCACATGGTGACCACCGCGTCGGGCCGGACGTCGTCCAACTGACGCTTCTTGCGCCGGAAAACCGTGAGCCGAAGATCGTCGGCCCGGGGATTGGCCCCGACGCCGCCGCCGCCGCCGCAACACCAGTTCCAGCCGCCCGGGTCCTCCATCTCGACGAAGTTGTCGCAGACCATGTTCATCAGGGCCCGCGGCTCGCCCAGGATGCCGCCCCGGCGGCTCAACTGGCAGGGATCGTGGAAGGTGACCTTGGCATTGTGCTTGCCGGCTGTCTTCAGACGTCCCTCGCGGCGCAGCTTGTCCAGCAGTTCGATGATGTGGATGACTTCGAACTTGAAGGGCCGCCCGATCAGGTTGGGGCCCTCCCAGCGCAAGGCCTGGTAGGCATGGCCGCATTCGGGGCTGATGACGTACTTGACGCCTAAGGACTCGGCCTTGTCGACGATGCGGGTCACCAAACTGCGGGCGACATCGCCGGAACCGATCTGCAGGCCCACGTTGGTGGCCTCGAAGCCTTCCGTCGGAATGGTCCAGGACACGCCGGCATGCTTGAAGATCCGAGCCATCGCCCCGATGATCTCCGGGAATTCGGCGGTTTCCTGGGCCGACAGGATGACCATGTAGTCGGCGCCTTGCTTGTCGATGGGAACCTTGATGCCGGTTTCGGCTTCCGCGTTGCGGATGTCGGCTTGAAGCGCCGGCAGCAGGTCGCCCATCGGGCTGTTGAAGGTGAGCGCCCGCTTGGCGGCGCCCATCAGCGCCTCCGGGGCGTGGCCGGACGCCACCATGCATTCGCGCATGCGCCGGATCATGTAGGCGATGTCGTTGCCCACCGGGCAGACCAGCGAACAGCGCCCGCACATGGTGCAGGAGTCGTAGACGTAGCGCTCCCACTCCTCCAGGTCCGCGTCGCTGACCTTCTTGGCCAAGCCGACCAGGGCGCGCAGGCGGCCCAGCAGGGTGAACTCGCGCTCCCAGGTGCGGCGCATGAGTTCCAGCTTGTAGATGGGCGTGTACTTGGGATCGCCGGTCTCGGTGTAGAACAGGCAGGACTCGGCGCAGAGACCGCAATGCACGCAGCTGGAAAAGAACGACGCGACCGGGGCGTCGATGGCTTCCTTCAGGTTGTTGAGGCCCCGTTCGAGGGTGAGCTTGCTCATGACGGGGCTCCTTTCCGGCCGTTGATGGCGCCGTTGTAGTAGCGGGCGATGGCGAAGGTCAGCATGTGGGTCAGCTTGGTGAAGGGCGCCACCGCCATCAGCAGTTCGACCGACAGGATGTGCAGGGCGAGCAGCAACGTGTAGGGCAGCAGCAGCTTGTTGACCGCCATGTAGCCGGTCAGCAGCGGCAGGAACGTCAGGGCCCAGGTCAGGTAGTCCTCGAAGCCCGACAGAAAGCGGCGCACCGGTTGGGCGATGCGGCAGATCAGCACCGCCGCCATGGCCAGCAGGCTGGTCACCGCCACCGCCTCGATCAGCGGCGAGGGCAGGCCGGGCCACGAGATGCCGAAGCCCTGCTTGAATAGCTGGATGTGCGGGATGAAGAACAGAAGCGTAACGAAGAAGCCGATGTGGAAGATGTAGCCGCCCACCACCACGATGGGCCGCCGCTGCATCAGGTGCGGCCCCGGCAGCGAGCGGGAGAAGATGGTGCGGATACCGGCCGCCATGGGATCTTCCTCGGCCGGCGAGATGTCGGGCTTGCGGCCCAGAGTGAGGATTTCGAATAGGCGTAGCGCCATGCCCAGCAGGAACAGCGCGACGGCGATCTTGAAGCCCGGGCCCTTCGCCCAGAGCAGGAGGTCCATTCCCGAATCGGTCATTTGCCGTCCTCCAGATCCGCGAGGGTAAGGGGCTGGTGGGCCGCCTTGGCCCGGGCCTTCTTGGCCTTGTTGAGCGCGCCCACGCCCACGCCGGCCGCCGCGCCCACCGCGACCGCCGCGACCGCAAGGCCGGTGGCGTCCACGGTCGGGATGCCGACCGTCTTGTAGAAGCCGCCGGCATCCCAGAAGTTGGGCTGCGAGCAACCCAGGCAGGGATGGCCGGACTGGATGGGGAAGCTGGTGCCGTTGTTCCACTTCACGGTGGCGCAGACGTTCTGGGTGATGGGGCCCTTGCAGCCCAGCTTGAACAGGCACCAGCCCTTGCGCGCGCCCTCGTCGTCGAAGCCGCCGGCGAACTGGCCGCGATCGTAGAAGGGGCGGCGGTAGCAGCGGTCGTGGATGCTTTCGGCGTAGAACACCTTCGGCCGGCCGATGGAATCCAGTTCCGGGATGGTCCCGAAGGTCAGGTAGTGGGCGATCACGCCGGTGATGACCACCGGAATCGGCGGACAGCCGGGCACGTTGATGATCGGCTTGTTCTTGACGATCTCCGACACGCCGACCGCGCCCGTGGGGTTCGGCTTGGCCGCACCCACGCCGCCGTAGGAAGCGCAGGTGCCCACCGCCACGATGGCGACGGCGCCTTTCGCCGCTTCCTCCAGCATGTCCTTGTTGCTGATGCCGGCGATGGTCGAATAGCCGGGATTGCCCAAGGGCACAGAGCCGTCGACCACCAGCAGGTAGTTGCCCATGTTGTCGTGCATGGCCTGCTCGCGCGCCTTTTCGGCGGCAGCGCCGGCGGCCGCCTGCAAGGTGTGGTGGTAGTCGAGCGAGATGTGGTTGAAGATCAGGTCTTCGACCGTCGGCGCATGGGACCGGGCGAGCGATTCCGTGCAGCCCGTGCATTCCTGGAACGATAGCCAGATCACCGATGGCCGCTTCGTCTTTTCCAGGGCTTCGGCGATGCGCGGCACCATGGCGGGCGGCAATGCCAGGGCCGAGGCGAGCATGGCGCAGTAGCGGTTGAAGCCGCGCCGGCTGACGCCGTGGGCCCGCATCACCTCGCCCAGGGTGGGTCTATCCCTCATGACGGTTTCCTCTCATCAAGGGTGGGGACCGGCGCGTCCTCGCCGTCGGCGAGGCGGTCGGCCAGACGCCGGAGACCGTCCTGGACGTCCGCCGGGTCGGCCCGCAGGAGGGCGGGCATGAAAGTCACTTCGACGAAGCGCGCGCGCACCTCGCCGGCCGGGCCCAGGTGTTCGACCGTCCAGACTCCGGGAACGCCCGTTTCCCGCAACCGGCTCTCGCCGAAGGCCCGAACGGAGGCCTCGACCTCGCCCTCGCCCAACGCGGCCTGCAGGGCCGTCAGGTCGGCGGGGCCGAATGGCAGGGACTTGAGATCGATGGTCGTCTCCCCGCCCCCGTCGAGCAGGACCGCGAGCGCGTGGCGAATCTGATGAAGCACGGAAGGAGCGTTGGCGGAAGACGTATCCGCCTGGGAAGCGAAGGTCGGAGCGGGGTTCCCCCCTGGGATGGCGTCACGCTCCTTCATGGCAAATTAGACTATACGAATATTATTTCGAACCGCAAAGCCCTTTCCGGGAACCGGGCTTGCGGCAGCCGCATGGCGCAGCCAGGACGCCAGGGGGCGATAGAGTTCCTCGATGGCCCTGCTCCCGACAACCATGCCCACGTGGCCGCCGTCGAGCACCCGGCAATCCGCTCCCGGCAGGGCCTTCGCCAGGGCAAGGGCCGAATCGGGGGGCACGATGATGTCCCGGCCCGGCACCACGACCAGGGAGGGGCAGCGCACCTCGGCCGGCCGCACGGGACGGCCTGCGACGAGCCATTCGCCCCGCGCCGGGGTGTTGTCCAGATACCAGCCCAGCAGCGCCTCGACCGCCACCGGACCGGCTAGCGGCACCCCGTCGTTGAGCCAAGTCTCGACGGCGACGAAGGCCTTGGCCCGCGCGCTGCGCTTGTCCCAGCCGGCAAAGGCCTGGAACTTGCGCGGCGTCTGGTAGGGATCGAGGCTGGCGAACATGGCCTGCAGGACATCGACAGGCATCAGCCCTTGGTCCTCGACGACCCGCCGGACGCCGGGGGCGAGGGCCTGCAAGACACGGCGCCGGCCTGCATCCACCGCGTGGAAGTCCCAGGGAGTGGCCAGGGCAGCGAAGGCCGCGACCGCTGCGGGCCGGCGCTGGGCAAGCGGCAGGGCGAGCATGCCCCCCATGCAATAGCCGACCAGGCCGACCGGCCGGCCAGTGGCAGCCAAGACGGCGTCCAGGGCCCGGTCCAGGCGGCCGGCGATGTAGTCGGTCAGGGTGAAGGCCCGCTCCGCCTCTCCCGGCGCTCCCCAGTCGACCAGGAAGGGGCGGAAACCCCGCCGCGCCAGCCAGCGCATCAGACTACGCCGGCCCGTAAGGTCCAGCACGTAGGCCCGGTTGACCAGGGAGGGAACCACCAGCAGAGGAATCCCGCCGCCGCCCCGGCCATAATCCAACAGGCGCGTCGTCCCTTCCGCCCAGGCGACGGACGGTTCGGCCGGCCGGTGCGGTCTGGCGTGGTTGAAGGCCACCGCCCCGGCGGCGAAGGCTTCCAGCCGGCGGAAGGCCTCGGCCTCGACGGCCCGGGCGAAGGCCTCAGGGCTCGCGCCGAGATTTTGCAGGTTTTGCTGCAGGTTTGCGGCGGCCTCCCGCAGGTCCGGCCTCCAACTCGGCGACACGGCGCTCGAGAGCGGCAAGGCGGCGCGCGAGACCATCCAGGTCAAGGTCAGAACCGCCATGTGCAGGGGCAGCGGACGCGGCGCCGGAAGCCGGTGCTGACGCAGCATCAGGGGAGCCTCCGCCCGCTGCCGCGTTTGCGAACAGCCCGGACCCGGCCGTCATCACCTCCAGGGCGCGGGCCACCGTCTCCGCCACCTGCGGATCGGAAGCCATGCCGGCAAGCTGTTGCTGCCACAAATCCATGTACTGCCGGGCCAACCGGTTCAAGTCGTCGTTCCCGCCCATGGGTCATCCCGCCACCTCGATGGTTCCCACCATAGCCTAGACCGCACCGTCACCGCATCGCAACATTTTGCATTGCGAAAATATGTGCTATGAGTTTCCTTCGTGTTTTTCCGCAGGGGGCCCGCAGCATGGCCGACAAGCCCGAAGGCGAAAAGAAGCCGATCACCATCAAGAAATACGCCAACCGCCGTCTCTACAACACGGCGACCAGCAGCTACGTGACGCTGGACCATTTGGCGCAGATGGTGAAAGACGGTACCGATTTCGTCGTGCACGACGCCAAGACGGGCGAGGACATCACCCGTTCCGTCCTCACCCACATCATCGTCGAAGAGGAATCGAAGGGCGGCCAGAACCTGCTGCCCATCGGCTTTTTGCGCCACCTTATCAGCTTCTACGGCGACAGCCTCCAGGCCTTGGTGCCCCGCTACCTCGAATACAGCATGTACTCGTTCACCCGGAACCAGGAGCAGATGCGCCAGTACATGCGCGAAACCCTGGACGGCTTCATGCCTTTCGGCCAGTACGAGGAAATGGGCAAGCAGAACATGGCTCTGTTCGAAAGCGCCATCAAGATGTTCGCCCCCTTCTACCCGGCCGGGGAAGGCCGTCCCAAGGGCGACGAGACGGGCAAGAGCGCGCCCGATGCGGACCTGGGCGAACTGAAGGACCGCCTCAACCAGATGCAGCGGCAACTGGATCAACTCACCAAGGGAACACGCTAGCCCGTCCGGTCATGCCTGCCATGGGTACAACCCGTTAAGGCAGATCCAAGGAAGACGGGATCGGCTCGCGATTCTGCCCTTGGCCGCCCGCCCTCCGGGCGGAGCGATGAGCAATTCCGTCAAAGTGGGAATTGCTCTAGCGCCGGTAGCGAACGGCGTTGGCGGCGTAGGCCGCGGCAACCAGGGCGCCGAGCGCAAGACCAAAACCAACGGGGGACAGAAGGGCCGCTCCGCCCGCCACCCCCTTTCCAACCGCAAACAGGCCCGCCGCCTTGGTCGTCCCGGCGGCCAAGCCGCCGCAGGTGCCCACCAGCGTGGAGCGGACCATCACCTCGGCGCCGCTCGCCTTCTTATGCCGGATAAACCGTTCGTCCATCGCCATCCCTCCCGTGCCCGCGGTCCTATATGCAAGTCAGTCGCAAATTCATTTGCATACACCTCGCGGCCAAAGTCAAGCCTGTTTCGGATGCCGGCGCCCCACAGGGTGATGGCCGTCTTCCCGCTTGACTGGGCAATCCCCCGGCGCTACGAGATAGATCAGTCAATGATAATCATTCGCGGCGATACGAATGCATATCCACTCTCTGGACGACTGGCGTCACGAGCACGTCTTCATCGACAGGAACCAGGCCCGCGGCGAGCGGCGGGCTTATTGGGTGATCGCCCTGACCGTGGCGATGATGGCGGTCGAGATCGCCTCCGGGTGGCTTTTCAATTCCATTGCGCTGCTGGCCGACGGCTGGCACATGGCGAGCCATGCGGCGGCCTTGTGCATCACCGTGTTCGCCTACGGGTTCGCCCGCCGCCATCTGCACGACAAGACCTATACGTTTGGAACCGGGAAGGTCGGAGTTCTGGGCGGCTACTCCAGCGCGGTCGTACTCGGGATCGTCGCCTTGATAATGGCCTGGGAATCCGTGGGACGCCTCTTCGCCCCTTTGACCATTGAATTCGACGAAGCCATATCGGTTGCGGCTCTGGGTCTCCTGGTCAATCTGACGAGCGCCTGGCTCCTCAACCAAGAAGACGACCATGACCACCACGACCAGCATGGTCATGGTCATGGTCATGGTCATGGTCACGACCATGACCACAACCTCCGTGCCGCATTCCTGCATGTCATGGCGGACGCCGTAACATCGGTATTGGCGATCGTGGCTCTGCTGGCCGGAAAGATCGCGGGCTGGGTATGGATGGACCCCGTCATGGGACTCGTGGGGGCCCTGGTCATCGGGCATTGGACCTACGGACTCCTGAGAGACACGGGCCGAATCCTTCTCGATGGCGCGGCCGGCAAGGAAGTCCAGGAAACCATTCGCACCATCGTCGAGGCGGACGCGGACAATCGGATAACGGACCTTCATGTCTGGTGGGTGGGGGCCGGTCACCTGGCCGCCGTTATTTCCGTTGTCACCCATTTCCCGAGGAGCGCCGATCACTACAGGAACCTTCTGGACAGCGTTCCAAACCTCGTCCATGTGAATGTGGAAGTCATCCACTGCCCGGGCGAACCTTGCATCATCCCCATCCCAGGCGACGAGTCCGGGCATCCGGCGTGACCGGCCAATCGACGCGCAGGGCCCCGCCGACGTCGGCATCCTCGCGGGCACGAAATGCCGCCCCTCCATGCTCCAAGCCGCGAATAATTCGCACTCTCCGCGCGAGACTCGCCTTCCGGCGCCAGGAGAAGTATACTAACCGTCTCGTCGAATTCGATGGAAAAGGTAGGGTGTCATGGCCGTCGATTCCGTCGCGTCCTCCGTTGCCCGACCGGTATCGCCGCGCGAACGTGTTTTCCAGGCCCGCGACGGCAACCAGGCGGCCGACCGCAGCCAGGATCGGGATACCGCCGATATCCGGGCCCAGGAGGATTCCCGGGTCGATGCCGCCCGGCGTATCCGCGCAGAACAAAACGCCCAGGCGGCAACCGAGAGGTCCGGCGACCTGCGTGCCTACCAGCAGGACCAGAATGCCCGAGCGGTGGAAGAAGATTCCGCCCAACGGCGCCAGGCCCTGGTCCGCGGGGCGGAAGTCGCCGCCCAGGAGCGCCGCGACACCACCAACGAGACGAATCGCCAATTCCAACGGGCCGAGATCGAGCGGGCCAACGCCGCCTATGCGGCGCAACAACAGCAGCAGGCCCAGCAACGCGAGACCCAACGGCGCCAAGATGACAACCGGGCCTTCGAGCAGACCCGGCGCGAAGAGGTGCAGGCCACGGAACAGGCTTCCGTCAACCTGACCGCTTAAATCCGGCATTAGAATTTCACTGTATTAGAACCAACTCAATCTGTGGGCAATATTTCGTGGCAAATCTCTCAACTGTGAATAACTTCTCTCGCCCACTTCTGTTATGCTATTGATTCTTCGGGGACCTCGGGAAACACCCGAAGGGTTGGAACAGCGTCGCGAAGCCGTCGGCATCTCCATGTTGGCTTTGAACTGGCAGTTCTTTTGGCATGCCGGTTCCGGGGAATGCCGTCACCAACAATGACGCCTTTGAGGATGGGAGAAAGATCGTGTCTAGCAACGGAAGAAGCTCCGGCTCTGGAGACGACGAGGAATCCGTCGGCAGCCGCGCGACCGAGGTCGACCGTTTCGTCGGTGGGCGCATTCGCGAGCGCCGCATCATGCTGGGGCTCAGCCAGCAGCAGATGGCCGAGTTGATCGGCGTCACCTACCAGCAAACCCACAAGTACGAACGCGGGATCAACCGCATCTCGGCGGGGCGTCTGTTCGAGATCGCCCAGGTCCTGAAGGTTCAAGTGGGCTATTTCTTCGAAGGGTTGGACGGGAGCGGCACCGCCGAGGCTGAGTTGCCGCTGCGCCAACGCATGTGCCTGGAATTGGCCAGGAATTTCGTCCAGATATCCAACGAGCGCCACCAGGAGGCTTTAAGCCAAATGGTCCGCGCCTTGGCCGAGCCGCAGCGATAGCCGCAGCATCCCTGCCGCGCCAACAGGTGGAAACGCGTCGGCTGCGGGCCGCATCCGGCGCGAATCCGATTGTCGGAATATCGGATCGACGGTAGGATCGTCCCACCATCGAGCTGGCATCCTCTGTGCCGACGGAATGGCGTCCTACTGGGAGAGGACGCGGGCGACGGCCGAAATAGCGAGGATCGCCGAGCAAGGGCGCGTTTCGCTATCGCGTAAGGCCAAGAGGGAGGCTCCAATGGCTACCGGCACCGTCAAGTGGTACAATCCGACCAAGCGCTTCGGCTTCATCCAGCCCGCCGACGGCGGGAGAGATGTGTTCGTGCACGTTTCCGCCGTGCAGGCGGCCGGCCTGCAAGGCCTCGACGAAGGTCAGAAGATCCAATTCGACTTGGCCCAAGGTCCGCAGGGCAAGGCCTCGGCCGTGAATCTCGTCCTGGCGGATTGACTCTTCCCACGGAAGGCGGGCGGCAAAGGGCCGAATCCGGAGCCACTTCCGCCATGTTTGGATTGTCTCTAAAGGCGCCGTCGTAGCACTTCGACGATCTCGGCGTCGTCGAGGACCAGTGGGTTCGTCTTCATCGAACTGCCGCGACTGCCGGCGGCGATGCGCGGGAAATCCGGCTCCCCGACCGCAAATTCCCCCAGACGCGCCAACTCCAGGCGGTCCGTCCACTCGCGCAGAATCCAGACCAGCCGACGGCGGGCCTCCGCGTCGTCGGCTCCTGGCTTCCCCGCCAGCAGCCGTCCCACCGCCGCATATTTCCCGAGTGCCGGGCTTGCGGGATTCCTGACGGCCAAGGCGGCGATATTCACGTCGGTGGCTTCCGCCACCAGGGTGCCGCAGGCCAAGCCGTGGGAAATGCCGAACAGGGAGCCAAGGGCCGGTGCCATGCCATGTACCGAGCCCAAACCGGTCTGGGCCAGGGCGATCCCCGACACCAGGGAGGCGTAGGCCAGCCGGCGCCGCCCTTCGGCCCGCCCTTCCCCACCTTCCCACACCGGGAAGAAGCCCTCGGCAAAGGCCTGCAGGCCCGACCAGACCAAGGCGTCGGTGAAGGGACTGGCCTTCAGGGAGACGTAGGACTCCAGCAACTGGGTAAAGGCATCCATGCCGTCCGCAGCCAGAACCGCGGGCGGGCAAGTGGCAAGAAGCGTGGGATCGACCACGGCCACCCGCGCCACCAGGCTGTCGTGACGGAAGGATTTCTTGAAGCCCTGGGGTCCCTGGCGTCCCAATACCGCGTTCCTGGTCGCCTCGCTGCCCGTGCCCGCCGTGGTAGGAGCCGCAACGAAGGGCAGCGCCGGACCTTCGTAGGGCAGTTCCGGCCCCACGCCCTCCAGGTAGTCCATCACCGACCGGCCGACCGGAATCAACCCGGCGATGGCCTTGGCGGCGTCCAGGGCGCTGCCGCCGCCGATGCCCAGCACCACCTCGATGCCGGCACCCCGGAAACGCGCCGCCGCCTCGTCGACCAGATCGGGACCGGGCTCGCCCGCGACGGCGAAATGCTCCCAGGCGACACCCCGCGCCGCCAGGCCTTCCAGCAAGACAGGCCAGTGGGGCGACGCCGGAAAGGACCGGGCGCCGGTGACGATCAGCACCCTGCGTCCCAGGGCCGCCACCTCCTCGGGCAGGGAGGCGACGGTACCGTCCCCGAACCGCAGGCGTGGCAGGCGGGCGATGGCGAAACCGGCGAACGGGTCCATGCTCAGACCCTGGGATAGAGGCCGACGAAGGACTCGCCCCGACGCGATTCGGCCATCATGCCGGCCACCGTATCGCGCCATTCCCGATAGTGGCGGGTCTCCTTGTGGGCCTTGGCGTCGGCCTCGCTGGCGAAGGCCTCGTAAAGCACGAAGTGCGTCGGCAGGCCGGCGTCCTGGAGGATGTCGAAACGCCGATTGCCCGGTTCGGCCACCGAACCCAGGTGGTTGCGGTGGGTGGCCTCGACGAAGGCCTCGACCGCCTCCGGCTTCACGTGGACATGGACAAGGGTGACGTGCATGGCGAGCCTCCGGCGAACAAGGGATCGGGCGGATTGTGGCGAAGCGGCGGGTTCTTATCAACGGCCTTGGATTGAGTTACCGTCGCCGACGCGGCGAAGAATGGAGCACTCATGGGACTCGGCCAAGCCCTGGACCATTATCGACGGAACCGCCCGGACATGGCGGAAGCCCTGTGCCGCGCCATTCCGTCCTCCCATCCGGATCATGCGGCGGCGCTCTACCTGCTGGGCGTGATGGCCCGCGAACGCGGCGATGCCCCGGCCGCCCTCGCATCGCTTCAGGACGCGGCGACCCGCGCGCCCGGCAATCCGTCCTTTCGCAGCACCTTGGGCGTGATGCAGGAGGAAGGCGGCCTCGTGGAAGAGGCCGCCGAGTCCTACCGGACCGCCATCGCCCTGGGCCATCCCGGCGCGGCACCGCGTCTGTCCCTGGGCAAACTGTTGCGCCGTCTGGGACGCCCGGAGGAAGCGGCTTCCGTCCTGGAGGACGCCTTGGTCCGCGATGCCCACTTGGCCGAAGCCCATCGCGAACTGGGTGACGTCCGCCGGACCCTGGGCGATGCCGAAGGCGCCCTGGCTGCCTACGACGCCGCCATCGCCCTGGCCCCCGACGATGCCGCGGCCCACGGGCACCGGGCCTTGGTGCGCCTCCTGCTGGGCGACCTGGATGGAGGCTTCTCCGAATACGAATGGCGCTGGAAGGACCCGGCCTTCCGGTCCTCCGCCTTGCCGGCCGACGCCCCGCTCTGGGATGGCGGGCCTCTGGAAGGCCTAACCCTGCGCCTGGTGGCCGAACAGGGCTTTGGCGACAGCTTCCAGTTCCTCCGCTATGCCCCCCTTGCGGCTGCGCGCGGCGCGCGGGTCCAGGTGCTCTGCCAGAAGAAGCTGGTCGATCTGGCGGCCACCGTACCGGGCGTTGCCCTGGCGCAGGCGCAGGACGCCCTCCCCGCGCCCGCCGACTGCCAGGCCTCCCTGCTCTCCCTGCCCCGCCTGTTCGGCACCCGGCTGGAGACCGTCCCTTCTCCGATTCCCTACATCCGCCCGCCCGCCGAACGGGTGGCGGACTGGCGCCGCCGCCTGGCGGGGCATCAGGGATTCAAGATCGCGCTGGTCTGGCGCGGCGCCAGCAGCGCCGGCCGCTTGGCGGCCCGCGGCGAGGCCTTGCGGCCCGAACACCTGGCCCCCCTCGTCCACCGGCCCGGCATCTCCGCCTTCAGCCTGCAAAAGGACCCGGAACCGGCCGAACTGGAGGCCCTGGGCGGCCTCCCCCACCTGGCCGACGCGGTCGCCACCTTTGGCGACACGGCCGCCGCCCTGATGGCTTTCGACCTGCTGGTATCCATCGACACGGCGACCGTGCATCTGGCGGGTGCTCTGGGCATACCCTGCCGGGTCCTGCTGGTTCCGGTGCACGACTGGCGCTGGCTGCGGAATCGGGAGGATAGCCCCTGGTATCCATCCCTGCGCCTTCATCGGCGCGCCGCAGGCGAATCCTGGGAAGCCGCGATCGGGCGGCTGGCGGCCGACCTTGACAGACTCCGGGCCCAACCCTAGCTTTTGCCCAGGGAGGGCCGGAACGCGGGCTCCCGGATGCGTTTTCGCTCGTCGAGGAGAACGACCATGTCGCGCCTGAGCCAATTCAATAATCCGCACCTGCTGGGCTTCGACCATTTCGAGCGCCTGCTCGACCGGGTCGCCAAGAACTCCGCCGAGGGCTACCCCCCCTACAACATCGAACAGATCGGCGAGAACGCCCTGCGCATCACCCTGGCGGTGGCCGGCTTCTCCATGGACGACCTGGCAATCACGGTCGAAGAGAACCAGCTGGTCATCCGCGGCCGCAATTCGGACGACGAGTCCGACCGGGTCTTCCTGCACCGGGGCATCGCGGCACGCCAGTTCCAGCGGAGTTTCGTGCTGGCCGAAGGCATTGAGGTGGTAGGTGCGGCACTCGATAACGGCCTCTTGCACGTCGACCTGGAACGCCCGGTAGTCAAGCCCGAGGTGCGTAGCGTGCCCATCGGGCGCGGCAAGCCGTCCCGCGCCAAGGCCTCCCGCAAGACGATCATCGACGCCGACGAGTAATCCCGGTCAAACCATGGGCCGCGTGTAAGGAATAGGGAAGGGGCGGTACCGAAACCCCGCCCCTTCCCTCTCGATCCGTTTCGATCTGCGCAAGAATGCTATTCTGCCGCCATGGCCGAGCGGCGTTCGTCCTGGTTGGCCGGCGCCAAGCGGATCACCAGCTCGATGCTGCGGATGGCCATCCCGTCGGGTGCCTGGGGCAGCTTGGCGATCTGGATCTGCTCCGGCATGATGTCCTCGAGCTGGCCCGTCGCCTCGTAGAAGAAGTGGTGATGGGGGTGTATCCCGGTATCGAAGTAGGATCGCGACGCATCCACCACGATTTCCTTCAGCAGGCCCGCCTCGGTGAACTGGTGCAACGTGTTGTACACCGTCGCCAGGGAAACCCGGATGTTCTGGTTGAGGGCATCGGCATGAAGGATTTCCGCCGTCACGTGGCGCCCGTGGTCGCAATCGAAAAGAATACGGGCCAGAGCCAGACGCTGGCGGGTGGGCCGAAGACCGGCTGTACGCAGCCGATCGAGAACATGGCTGTAAGGTCTCACGTCCGTCGTCTCCCTTGGCGGTTTGCCCTTGGGCCCTGCACCCATCGGGAAAAACACTATATACCAGACTTAAATTAATTCAAAGGGGATTGGCTCCAAAGTCGCAAACAGGCACTTAAGTCCTGAAAAAATGAGACTTCATAGGTAGTTTTCCCGATATGAGATGGGGAGGTCGTGGCGAAATGGCACCTTGGAAGGAAGTCATCTCCACCCCGGCTCCGGACATTGGTCCGATCTAATTCCCACCGAAGATCACATCGTCTATAGTACCCCCAGCGCGATCTGGAAATCGGCAGAAATCCCAGACGTGGCGGGGTGTGGAATCGAATGCCGCCCAGCTTCCCGCGGGGAACCCCGGGATAGCGGGAAGAGGCGGCATCGGCGAGGGAGGGGAATGCCGGATGTCGAGTCTCAAGATCTCGATCAAGCTGCCCATGTTCATCGCGGCGGTGGTCTTTGCCGCGCAGTTGGTCCTGGGCTTGGTCGCCTATCAGAAGTCCTCGGGCCAGCTCGTTACGGCGGCCCAGGAACGGCTGGGGGCCTTGACCCAGGCCCGAATTGCCGGGCTGGACGACTACCTGAAGATCATCCGTGACGATATCCTGAGCTTCTCGGAGAACCAGCAAATGGTCGAGGCGGCCCTGGAATTCAGCCAGGCCATGAGCTTCGGCGGCAAGGACAAGGGCATCGAGAAGGCCCGCAAGCTGTTCGTCGACGAGAACCCCCATCCGGCCGGCAAACGCCACGAACTGGAAAAGCCCGACCGTTCCCGCTTCTCGGAAACCCATGCCCGCCATCATCCGGTCTTCCGCAAGTTCATGGACCGGCGCGGCTACCAGGACGTGGTGTTGATCGATGCCGAAGGGGTGGTGGTCTACACAGTCACCAAGGGCAACGACTACGCCATCGACCTGGAAAGCGACCAATGGAAGGGCAGCTTGCTGGGCGAGGTCTTCCGCACCCTCAAGGACAACCCCAAACCCGGCGCCGTGGCGTTCACCGACATCCGTCCCTACGCCCCCGACAGCGGGGCACCGGCCGGATTTGTGGCAGCCCCGATGGGAGACGCGGGCAATTTCCTGGGCGTGCTGCTGTTCCGCATGCCGCTGCCACGTATCGACGCCATCATGCAGCAGTCCGCCGGCATGGGCCGCACCGGCGAGACCTATCTGGTGGGCGAGGATCGCCTGATGCGCAGCGATTCCCGCCTCGCGGACAAGCCCACCATCCTGGCCGTCAGGGTCGATACCCCCCAGGTGGAAAAAGCCCTGGGCGGCGAGCCGGGCATGCTGCGCGGCTCCGACCATCACGGCGACAAGGTGCTGGCCGCCTACGGCAGGATCGAGTTTCTCGGCAAGAAGTGGGCGGTGATCGCCGAAATCGACGAAAAGGAGATCCTGGAACCGGTCGCCGAGACCCGCAACTTCATGATCGTCGCCACCCTGGTCATCATGGCTTTGGCCATCGCCATCGGCGTGCTGTTCTCGCGCACCATAGCAGGCGCCATCGCCCGCATGACCCGAGCGACTTCCAGCCTCGCCCATGGCCAGTTGGCGGTAAAGGTCCCATGCCTGGACCGCAAGGACGAGATCGGCGAGATGGCCGACGCCGTCCAAATCTTCAAGGACCAGGCCCTGAAGCTCAGGCAGATGGCCGCCGAGCAGGAAGCTCAGGGAAGGCGCAACCAGCGCAAGCTGAAGAACGAGATGTTCGCGCTCACGAACGCGCTGGACCAGGAAGTCCGCAACGCCATCGGCATCGTGGTCCAGCAGGCCGACGCCATGCACGAGGCCGCCATCGACATGAGCCATTCCGTCGTCGAGGCGGAAAGCATGGCCGACTCCGCCGCCAAGGCCTCCACCGCGGCGGCGGCCAGCGTGGACGCCGTCGCGGCGGCTGCGGGAGAACTGGCGCGTTCGATCCAGGAGATCGCCGGCCAAGTGGAACGATCGACGGCCATCACCACCCAGGCGGTGGCCGACGCGGAACGGACCAACGTCCGGGTCCAGGGCCTCGCCCGGGCCGCCCAGAAGATCGGCGAGGTGGTGGACCTTATCACCGACATCGCCGAGCAGACCAACCTGTTGGCACTGAACGCCACCATCGAGGCGGCACGGGCCGGCGATGCCGGCAAGGGCTTCGCAGTCGTCGCCTCGGAAGTAAAGAACCTGGCCAACCAGACCGCGAAGGCCACCGAAGAGATTGGCGCCCAGATCGGCGGCATCCAGGCGGCGACACGCGAGGCCGTGGAAGCCATTCAGGGCATCGGGCGGACCATCGGCGAAATCAACGCGGTCACCACCACCATCGCCGCGGCGGTGGACGAACAGAGCGCCGCCACGGGCGCCATCAGCGACAACGCCCGGCAGGCGGCGCACAGCACTCAGGAATCCTCGGGCCACATCGGCGAGATGGGCCGGCGCACCGAGCAGACCGGTTCCCATTCCCAGGAGGTCAAGGAATCCGCAGCCGAGGTGCGGGAACGCCTGCAGCACATGCAGCATTCCCTGGAAACCATCATGCGGGCCAGCAGCGAGGAGGACCGCCAGATCAACGAACTGCATACGATCAACGTAGCCGCCACCCTCGACGCCGCCGATGGCCGGCGGACCTGCCTGATGCAGGAAGTCGCCCTGAGCGGCGTCGCCATTCTTGACCGGGCCCTTGACCTGGGGCGCGGACAGGAGTTCAAGATCGAGATCGGTGGATTGGGGGTCGTGGCCGCCGTGGCTGTTGCCAAGACCGAAACTTCGACGCACATTCGTCTGGATATGGACGAAGCGCAAACCGAAGCCTTAGAACGCTTCATAGCGACCCGACAGAAAAGCCGCTAGGCGCAGCGACAGGGACACACCGAAACTCAGGAGGCCGTTCCATGAAATACGAGATCAAGACCGATGGCGGGAAGACCGTCTTGCAGATCGGCGACCAGCTCGTGGCCGCCGATCGCAACGAGTTCGATTCCCTTCTGCCCCGCGTCTTCGTCAGCCGCCCGACCACCATCGAGGTGGACTTCCAAGGCCTCACCTTCATGGACTCGGCCGGCCTCGGGATGCTGCTGACGTTGCGCGAGCAGGCGGAAAGGAACGGCGCCAGCGTCGCCCTCGCCCGCCCCCAAGGCGCGGTCAAGGAAATGCTGGAGTTGGCCTGTTTCGACACCCTGTTCCCCATCCTCGCCCGCTGATTCTCTACCTCCATTTCGGTAGAACCTCATGGGCGCCATCAAGGCCCTGGTCGTCGACGACAACCGCCTGAACCGCGAATTGCTGTCCGGACAGCTCGCGGCGATGGGCTACGAGATATCGACCGCGTCGGATGGTGCCGAGGCCTGGGACTTCTTGCGCCAAGCCGGCGATACCGTCGACGTGGTGCTGCTCGACCGCCGCATGCCGAACATGGACGGCATGGAGTTGCTGGGGCGCATGAAGGCCGACGCCGAGCTGTCGTCGATCCCGGTCATCATGCAGACCGCCGCCGACAGCCAGCAGGAAATCGTCGAAGGCATCAAGGCCGGCGTTTTCTACTATCTGACCAAGCCCTTCGAGCCGGCCGTCTTGCTGTCCATCACCGCCGCGGCGGTGGAGGATTACGCCCGCTTCTGCCGCCTGCGTCGCGACGTCGAGCAGCGCACCCAGGTGCTGGGCCTCATGCAGTCCAGCCTGTTCCGCTTCCGCAGCATGAAGCAGGGGGCCGACTTGGCGGCAGTGCTGGCCGCCGCCTGCCCCAACCCGCGCAAGCGGGTCATCGGGCTGTCCGAACTGCTGGCCAACGCGGTCGAACATGGCAACCTGGGCATCACCTACGAGGAAAAGTCCACCCTGATCGCCGAACGACGCCTGGACCAGGAAGTGGAATCCCGCCTCGCCGCACCGGCCAACCGGGACAAGGCCGTCGAGGTTCTGTTCGAGCGCCAGCCCGACCGCATCGCTATTACGGTCAAGGACCAGGGGGTGGGATTCGATTGGCGCAAGTATCTGGAAATGGACCCGCGCCGGGTCTTCGACAGCCACGGCCGCGGCATCGCCCTGGCCCGCAACATGAGCTTCGATTCCCTGGAATACCGGGGCTGCGGCAACGAGGTCGTGGCGACCGTCATGACGCCATCGGAGAAGGCTGGCTGACATGACATTCGACCTTCCCACCCTTCTGGCCGTCGGTACCGATATTCCGGCCCCTTTCCGCGGCCTGCCGGCGACCCTCGCCGAAAGCCTCGACGAGGCCATCGCCCAGGCGACGGTCGGCGGCTTCGCGGTGGTGGTCGCCGATGCCACCGGCCTGACCCCCCTGGCCCATGCGGTGGCCAAGCTGGCCGAGGCTGCCCCCGATGCCGCGGTGATCGTCTGGACGGTACGTAGCGGCGAGGCGGAGGCCCTGCGCGCGCTCGCCTTCGGGGCCACCGACTTCCTGCTGGCGGAAGAGACCGGCATCTTGGATGCCGCCGCCTTCCTCCTGGGTGCGGCCGGCCATCGGCGGGCGGTCCGCCGACGCCAGAACCGCACCAAGGCCCTGGGCGTCCTGCCGGCCGGCCCCGGCGGCTTCCTTTGGGAGGCCGATGCCCATTCCCGCTTCGTCTGGTTTTCCGACGGCCTGCGCGGCCGTACCGACCTGGATGCCGCTCGGGCCCTGGGACGCACCTTCTGGGACCTCGATCTCTTCGAGCAGCCGGCCGATTTCTGGAGCCGCCTGCGGGCTGACATCTCGGGCGGACGGTCTTTCCGCGACCTGCTGTTCGGCCTGCCGACCCGGACCGGCGGTCCCGCCGCCCTGCGCATCGAGGGCGAGGCCCGCTTCGGCCCGGACGGCACCCTTCTCGGCTATGCCGGCACGGGAACCGACGTCACCCACGAAGTGCGCCACAGCCTGCGCCTGGCCCAGGTCCACGAACGCCTGATGGACACCCACGAGTCCCTGGAAGACTTCCGGGTCCGGGTGGAAGAAGACCTGCGCGCCGCCCGCGTCATGCAGGAGGAAATGCTCCCGACACCCGAGGAAATCCAGGCCGTCGAGGAGCGCTACGGCGTCGCCATCGAGGCCCATTTCGAGACCTCGTCGGAACTGGGCGGCGACATCTGGGGCCTGAAGCCGATCGACGACCGCCGCTTCGCCCTCTACATGGCCGATTTCTCGGGCCACGGAGTCACCGCCGCCCTCAACACCTTCCGCCTCCATACGGTGCTCGATACCTTGGCCGCCGACCTGGACAAGCCGGGCGACTATTTGCAGGCCCTCAACCGCCGCATGGCCGCCTTGCTGCCCACCGGCCAATACGCCACCATGTTCTACGGCGTGATCGACGTGGCCGAGGAAACCCTATGCTATGCGGCCGCCGCCGCACCGCGCCCCTTGCTGGCCGATCCGGCCAGTGGCGCGGTGAGGGCCATCGACGGCTCCGGCCTGCCGGTCGGCGTGACCAAGAACGTCCGGTACGAGACACGCCGGGTGCCCTTCCCGGACGGTGGTCTGCTGTTCCTCTACAGCGACGCCCTGCTGGAATGCGGGCGCGAGAAGGGCCGGGCCCTCGGCCGGCAGGGAGTGGTCGATCTGGTTCGGGACGCGGTGCGCGACCATGGCGTCCGGGTGCCGTTGCAGACTTTGCTCGCACCCTTCTTCGCCGGGGTCGACCGCCCGTTGTCCGATGATCTGACGGCGGTCCGCTGCTTACGAAAGCGTCACGGTTAGAAGGCGGGGATCGTCGGCGCAATCCAGCAGGATGCGGCGCACGCGCTCCTGCCACAGCCGCCCGAATTCCCGCCGCTCCGCCTCGCCGCCGCCACCGCCTAGCAAGGTGCGCAGCAAGGCCTGCATCTCGGGCGCCGGGGGCACCACGGCGGAAGCCGCATAGGTAAGGGTAACCGCCGCCCCCGTATCGACGCGGGCCAGACGCAGGTCGCCCGCGAAGCCTTGGCCGAAGGACAGCAGGTCGCGGCGGTCGAACCGGCCGCCCAGGCCCTTGAAGCCATCGCTGGCCGTGGCTCCGGTGACCAGGGCTGCGACGTTGGCCATCACCCCGGCGACGCCTTGGTCGCGGGAATCGGGAAGGGCGACGCGGATGGCACCGCGTTCGGGAACCTCGCGGCCGTAAAGCGCCTCCAGCCCCTTGGCGAGCATCAGCCAGGTACCGGCCACGGTCGGACAGGAATGCCCGGCCAGCTTCACCGCGTCGCGGTAGGAATACTCGACGATCCCGCTATCCGATCCGCCCAGGAAGGCGAGCAGCGGATCGCGCATGCGGATGCGCCGGACGTCGTCGAAAAAGGGGGGGTAGTCCATGGGGGCCTCCGTGGTTGCGAAGGCCCCCAGTGCTAGAAGGTCCGTCCGTCCGGCACCTTGACCGCCATCAGGCGGCTTGGCGCCGCCGGTTGTTGTTGCCGGGCCGCCCCCGGTTGCGGTCGCCGCCGCGCGGCGGGGCCGGCATGTGACGGCCGCCGGCACCCTTGGCCGCCTTCAGGTGGCCGCCGGCGCCGCTGTCGTCGTGAAACGGATGGTCGGTATGGACCGGCACCGCCTGGCGGATGATCTTTTCGATATCGCGGAGGTAGGGGCGTTCCTCGGCGTCGCAGAAGGAAATCGCCATGCCCGCCGCGCCGGCCCGCGCCGTGCGGCCGATGCGGTGCACATAGCTTTCCGGGTCGTTGGGCAGGTCGAAGTTGATGACGTGGGTCACGCCATCGACATCGATGCCGCGCGCCGCGATATCGGTCGCCACCAGGGCACGCAGGCGACCGCTGCGAAAGCCGTCGAGGGCCCGCTGGCGGGCGTTCTGCGCCTTGTTGCCATGGATGGCGTCCACCGACACGCCGTCATTGTCCAGCCAGCGCGCCACCTTGTCGGCGCCGTGCTTGGTGCGAGTGAAGATCAGCACCCGCTGGATGCCGGCGTCGTCGGCCAGCAGGCGGCTCAGCAGATTGCGCTTCTTGTCGCGCTGGACGAACAGGACGCGCTGTTCGATGCGTTCCGCCGTGGTCGCCTGCGGCGCCACCTCGACCCGCTCGGGGTTGTTGAGCAGGCTGGCGGCCAGCTTGGCGACCGCCTGCGGCATGGTGGCGGAAAACAGCACCGTCTGGCGCTCGCGCGGCAGCAGGGCGGCGATCTTGCGCACGTCGTTGATGAAGCCGAGGTCCAACATGCGGTCGGCCTCGTCCAGGATGAAGGTCTCCACCCGGTCGAGACGCAAGGCTTTGCGGTCGAGCAGGTCCTTCAGGCGGCCCGGCGTCGCCACCAGGACATCCAAGCCCGTGGCAGCGGCTTTGATCTGCTTGCCGATGGGGGCGCCGCCGAACACGGCGGCGCTGCGCAGGCGCAGGAAGCGGCCGTAGGTGCGCACGGAATCATGGATCTGGATGGCGAGTTCGCGAGTCGGGGCCAGCACCAGGCTGAAGACCTCGCGGGGGCCTGGACGCCCCTCGGCGGACGCCAGGTCGTTCAGCAGGGGCAGCACGAAGGCGGCTGTCTTGCCGGTGCCGGTCTGGGCGACGCCCAGCAGGTCGCGGCCTTCCAGAAGGTGGGGAATGGATTGCGCCTGGATGGGAGTGGGGGCCTCGTAGCCCTCGGCGGCAACGGCGCGCAGCAGGGGCTCGATAAGGCCGAGCCCGGAGAAATTGGTCATCTTGCGGAGTTCTTTCATTCGAAAGGCCTGCGGACCGGCCTGGGGTCGAACCCCCGCCGATATGACGTCCGCAATGCCAGGAAGTCGCTGTTCCGGCCGCCTTGGGCAGCCAGCAGGTCATACAGCCGACCTTGGTGACGCCCCTTGATACAGGATTCCACAGCGGAGGGCAAGAAAATGCGCGGGGACCGCTTCCTCACACCACGAAATACCGTGCCTGCGGGTGGTGCAGCACGATGGCGGCGGTGGATTGTTCGGGGTGGAGTTGGTCGTTTTCGTCCATGACCAGCCCGATGCGGTCCGCCCCCAGCAGCTTCAGCAAGGGTTTCTGGTTCGCCATGTCCGGGCAGGCCGGATAGCCGAAGGAATAGCGCGAGCCCCGGTAGCCCTGCTTGAGCAGCTTGTCCATCTCGCGGGCGTCCTCGTGGCCGAAGCCCAGTTCGCCCCTGATCCGCTTGTGGACGTATTCGGCGAGCGCCTCCGCCATTTCCACAGACAGGCCGTGCAGGTAGAGATAGTCCTGGTAGCGGTCTTCCGCGAACCACTGGCGCGCCACATCGGATGCCTTGGCGCCCATGGTCACCGCCTGGAGCGCGATGACGTCGCGTTCGCCGGAAGAGACGGCGCGAAAGAAGTCGGCGATGCAAAGCCCGTCCTTGCCGGCCTGGCGCGGGAAGGCGAAGCGCGCGGCTTCGGTGGTGCCGTCTTCTTCGAACAGCACCACCTCGTTTCCGTCGGCGGCGCATTTCCAATAGCCGTAGACCGCCTGGGGCTTGAGGATGTCCCCGGCGGCGCAAAGGTCCAGCATGCGCTTGAGGACGGGCTTCACCTCCAGGTCCGCCCAGGCCTTCCATTCGTCCAGCGACCGGCCCGCCTTCTTGAAGCCCCAGTGGAACTGGTAGAGCATGGTCTCGTTGAGGAAGGGCACCAGCGCCTTGGGCTCGATGCGTTCCACCAGCCTGGCGCCCCAGAAGGGCGGCCGGGGCACCGCGACCGCCTTGCGTAGTTCCGCGCGGCGCAAATCAACTTCTTCCCAGTCGACAGGCCGCATCGGGGTGGCCGGAAGATCGATGGCCGCGGCGGCCTTCCGCGGGCGTGGCGTCGAGGCGGCGAAAGTTCCGCCAAGGACCTTGTCCATCAGGTCGAGCCCGTCGAAGGCATCGCGGGCGTAGCCCACCCGGCCGCCCGGATAGACGGCGCGGCAGTCTTCCTCCACGTACTTGCGGGTGAGCGCCGCGCCGCCCAGCAGGACGGGCACATCGAGCCCCTGGCGGGCCATTTCCTCCAGGTTTTCGCGCATGATGACGGTGGACTTGACCAGCAGACCCGACATGCCGACCGCATCGGCCTTGTGCTCCCTGGCGGCGGCGATGATGTCCTGCACCGGCCGCTTGATGCCCAGGTTGACCACCCTGTAGCCGTTGTTGGTCAGGATGATGTCGACCAGGTTCTTGCCGATGTCGTGCACGTCGCCCTTGACGGTCGCCAGCACCAGGGTGCCCTTGGCCGAGCCGTCGGTCTTTTCCATGTGGGGTTCCAGCAGGGCGACGGAAGCCTTCATGGTTTCCGCCGACTGCAGCACGAAGGGCAGTTGCATCTTGCCGGACCCGAACAACTCGCCCACCGTCTTCATGCCGTCCAGCAGGATGTCGTTGACGATGGCGAGCGGCGCATGGGTCTTCAAGGCTTCGAGCAGATCGTCCTCCAGCCCCTGGCGGTCGCCGTCGACGATGCGCTGCTTGAGACGCTCTTCGACCGTTTCCGCCCGCTTCTTCGCCACCGCCGGCCCGGCCGCGCGGTCGGCGAACAGGGCGATGAAGGCCTGCAGGGGATCGTAGCCCTCGCGCCGGCGGTCGTGGATCAGGTCCAGCGCCGTCCTCACCTCTTCTTCCGGCAAGGTGTGCAGCGGCAGGATCTTGGAGACGTGGACGATGGCGCCGGTCATGCCGCGCTTCACCGTCTCGTCCAGGAAGACCGAGTTCAGCACCGTGCGCGCCGCCGGCTTCAGGCCGAAGGAGACGTTGGACAAGCCCAGGACGATCTGGCACTCGGGCATTTCCTTGGCGATGGCCGCGATGGCGTCCAGGGTCTCCAGGGCCAGGCGGCGGTCGTCCTCGTTGCCGGTGCAGACGGTGAAGGTCAGCGGATCGAACATCAGGTCGGACGCCGGCAGGCCGTGCCTGTTAACCGAAAACTCGTAAAGACGGCGGGCGATGCGCAGCTTTTCCGCGGCCGTCTTCGCCATGCCGGCCTCGTCGATGGTCAGCGCGATGACGGCGGCGCCGTACTTGCGGGCCAGTTCCAGGCGCTTCGCCGCCGGCTCCTCGCCGTCCTCGAAATTGATGGAATTGAGGATCGCCTTGCCGCCGTAAAGCTTCAGCGCCGCCTCGATGACCGGCAGTTCCGTGGAATCGATCACCACGGGCGCGGTGACGGAACCGCGCATGCGGCTCACCACCTCGGTCATGTCGCGGATTTCGTCGCGCCCAACCATGGCGGTGCAGACGTCGATGGTGTGCGAGCCTTCCTTGACCTGGTCGCGCGCCATGGCGACGCAGGTGTCCCAGTCTTCGGCGGCGAGCGCGTCGCGGAACTTCTTGGAGCCGTTGGCGTTGCAGCGTTCGCCGATGGCCAGGAAGGCGTTTTCCTGGCGGAGCGCCGTCTGGCCGTAGAGGGAGGCGACGGACGGCGTCCAGGCGGACTTGCGCGCCTTCGGTGCCGGACGATGGGAACCGGCGGGGGCCAGTCGGCGCAACATGGCGTCGATGGCGCCGATGTGGGGCGTGTTGGTGCCGCAGCAGCCGCCGACGATGTTGATGCCGTCCTCGACGACGAAGCGTTCCATCCAACGGGCCATTTCCTCCCCGCCCAGGGGATAGCAGGCCTTGCCGTCCACCACCTCGGGCAGGCCGGCGTTGGGCTGCACGGAAATCAGGCCGGGCCAGTTCTCGCCCAGCCACTTGACGTGTTCCGCCATTTCCTGCGGGCCGGTGGCGCAGTTCATGCCCAGCAAGGGCACGTCCAGGGCCATCATGGCGGTGGCCACCGCCGCGATGTCGCTGCCCACCAGCAGGGTGCCCGTGGTTTCCACCGTCACCTGGACGAAGATCGGGGTATCCTTGCCGGCTTCGGCGCGGGCGCGCTTGGCGCCGTTGACGGCGGCCTTGATCTGCAAGGGGTCCTGGCAGGTCTCGATCAGGATGGCGTCGGCGCCGCCGGCGATCAGACCGGCGGCCTGGACGGCGAAGCTGGCCTCCAGCGCGTCATACGGGATGTGGCCGAGGCTGGGCAGCTTGGTGCCCGGCCCGATGTCGCCGAAGACGAAGCGCTCGCGCCCGTCCTTGAATTCCTCCGCCACCTGGCGGGCCAAGCCGACGGCTTCCCGGCACAGCCCGAAGGCCTCCTTCTCCAGGCCGAACTCGCCCAGCGTCACCGGCGAGGCGCCGAAGGTGTTGGTCAGCACGATGTCGGAGCCGGCCTCGTAATAGGCGCGGTGCACGCCCATCACCACGTCGGGGCGGGACCGCACCAGGATGTCGGTGCAGTTCTCGTGGCCCCAGAAGTCTTCTTCCACCTTCAGGTCAAGGGCCTGGACGCGGGTCCCGGTGCCGCCATCGCAAAGCAGGACGCGGTCCTTGAGGACGTCTTGGATATGGGCCATGGCGGGGCTCCCTAACGGCTGGGCCGCACGCCCAGGATATGGCAGATGGCGAAGGCCAGGTCGGCGCGGTTCAAGGTGTAGAAGTGGAAGTCCTTGACGCCTTCGGCATGCAAGGCCCGGCACTGTTCGGCGGCCACGGTGGCGGCGATCAGCTTGCGGGTGTTCGCGTCGTCGTCCAGGCCGTCGAACAGATCGTGCATCCAGCCCGGCACGGCGGCTCCGCAAAGCCCGGCGAACTTGATGACCTGGCGGAAGTTGCTGACCGGCAGGATGCCGGGCACCAGGGGAACCTGGATGCCGGCCCCGGCCGCCTTGTCGCGGAAACGAAGGAAGACGGCGGGATCGAAGAAGAACTGGGTGATGGCGCGCGAGGCCCCGGCATCCACCTTGCGCTTCAGGTTGTCCAGGTCGAATTGAGGGCTGGGGGCTTCCGGATGGACCTCGGGATAGGCGGCGACGCTGATCTCGAAGTCGGCGATTTCCTTCAGGCCCTTCACCAGGTCGACGGCATAGGCGTAGCCCTCGGGATGGGGTTCGTACCTTGTCGCCCCCTCGGGCGGATCGCCGCGGAGCGCGACGATATGGCGGATGCCGTCGTCCCAGTACTGGCGGGCGATGGCGTCGACCTCGGCCCGGCTGTGGCCGACGCAGGTCAGGTGGGCGGCGGGTTCCAGGGCGGTCTCGCGGCGGATGCGGCGGACGGTCTCGTGGGTGCGTTCGCGCGTCGAGCCGCCGGCGCCGTAGGTTACCGAGACGAAGGCCGGCTTGACGGGGCCCAGGCGCTCGATGGATTCCCAGAGCGCCTGCTGGGCCTTGTCGTCCTTCGGGGGGAAGAATTCGAACGACACCCGCACGTCGTGGGGCAAGGGAGTCGCCACCAGGAGGGATGCCGCGTTCGAAGCCATGTTTCCGCCTTCTCGCCTGTCGGGATCTCGATCGCGGGCGGTGATAGCATGGATGACGAGGTTGCGAAAGCGGCAGGCTACAAGAGCTTGACCAAGGCGGCGACCAGGGCCACCAACACGGCCTGCATGGCCCCCAGCCTGATGGTCAGCCGGTGTTCGAGGTCCATCAGGTCGGCTTTGGTCGCCACTTGGTCGCGCAAGCGGCGGGCGAGTTCCAGGGTATCGAAGGGCACGGCCGTCATGGCTTTACTATGCGCCCGCGCCGGTTGGGCGTCCATCAACGATCCGTATCTCCGCCCTGCTGGAGGTGCTGCGCGACAAGACCACCTCGCTCAAGGACGCGAAATAATCAGGCCAGCCGGTTGAAGACCCCTTGAGACTCGTCAGCGGCCCAGAGTTCCCCTCTGCCCATGTCGAACCACCAGCCGTGCAGCGCAAGGGTGCCGCCGGCCAGGGCCTCCGTGACCCAAGGGAAGGTCCTCAGGTTGGACAACGAGACGCAAATGGCCGCCTGTTCCAGCCGGTTCAGGCCGCAGGCGGCGCCATGGGCTGACTCCAGCGCCCCGGAGACGATGGATACCCAGGGGGCGATGAATTCGCGTTCCGGTTCCGCACCGGTGACGGTCCGGTGCAGCGCGGCGATGCCTCCGCAATGGGAATGGCCCAGCACGATCACATGCCGGACCCCCAAGTCGCGGACGGCGAATTCCACCGCCGCGCTGGTGCCGTGATAATGGCCGTCCGGCTGATAGGGCGGCACCAAGTTCGCCACGTTGCGGACGACGAAGAGTTCGCCCGGCTCCGCGTTCAGCAGGATGGCCGGATCGACGCGCGAATCCGAACAGGCTACCACCAGGGCACCCGGCGCCTGGCCGCGTGCCGCCAGATCGGCGAACAGGTCGGGGCGCTGCTCGAAGTACTTGGCCCGGAAGCCCTTGAATCCCGCGATCAGCCGCCCGATCACCGCCACGGTCCGTTCCTTCCGCCCTTCGCAACCGCAACAAGCATGTCCACTCGCACCGGCAAGGTCAAGCCAAGTGACGTCGGGAAAGGGCGACGCGCAGGGGAATGTGATTCCCGTCGCTTTTTTTTTCGCCTTCCTTGTGGTAGGCAGCAGCAGCGTCTTTCGAGAAGGGGTCCGCCATGTTGGTTCGCCGATCGTTGCTGCGCCTGTTCGCCGCCGCCCTGCTGGCCGCCGCCTGGCCTTTGGCCGCTTCCGCCAGCGACACCAAACACGCCGAGGATTTCGTCGCCTCCCTGGCCGACCAGGCGGTGCAGTCCCTGACCATCCCGGACATTTCGCGCCAGGAGCGGGTAACCCGCTTCCGCAAGATGTTCAACGAGCATTTCGCCGTGAAGTCCATCGGCCGCTGGGTGCTGGGCAAGCACTGGGGCCAAACCACCGATGCCGAGAAGGACGAGTACCAGAAGCTCTTCGAGGACCTGATGATCGCGACCTACGTGGATCGCTTCGCCAACTACAGCGGCGAAACCCTCAAGATCCAGAAGAGCACCCCGGGCGAGGAAGGCGCGGTCACCGTCTTTTCGCACATCATGCGCAAGAATCCGGGCGACCCGATCAACGTCGCCTGGCGCATCGCCAGCAAGGACAACGTCACCAAGGTGATGGACGTGCTGGTGGAAGGCACTTCCATGAGCGCCACCCTGCGCTCGGAATTCGCCTCCATCGTCAGCCAGAAGGGCGGCAAGATCTCCGGCCTGCTGGAGGTCCTGCGCGACAAGACCGCGGCTTTGAGAGACGCCAAGTAGGGCCGACGGACGGGCCATGGACACGCGTCTCAATCCCATCGTCGTCGTGCCGGCCCGCATGGCCTCCACCCGCTTGCCCGGCAAGCCGCTGGCCGACATCCACGGCCAGCCGATGATCGTCCAGGTCTGGCGCCGCGCCATGGAGGCCGAAGTGGGCCCGGTGGTCGTCGCCTGCGCCGAGGCCGAGATCGCCCAGGCCATCGAGGCGGCCGGCGGGCGGGCCGTGATGACCCGCCCGGATCACCCCTCCGGCTCCGACCGCATCTTCGAAGCCCTGGAAAAGGTCGACCCGGAAGGCCGCTACGACGCCGTGGTCAACCTGCAGGGCGACCTGCCGACCCTCGATCCCCATCTGGTGCGGGCCGCTTTGGAACCGCTGAAGGATGGCGGAGTCGACATCGCCACCCTGGTGGCCCACATCGCCATCGAAGACGAAAAGAGCGATCCCAACGTGGTCAAGGCCGCGGTAGGGTTTCTTCCCGGCAGGCATATCGGGCGGGCGCTTTATTTCAGCCGCGCCGCCGTGCCGTGGGGCGATGGGCCGCTCTATCACCATATCGGGCTTTACGCCTATCGTCGCGACGCGCTGGCACGGTTCGTCGGCCTGGAACCGGGGGTGCTGGAACGCCGCGAGAAGCTGGAACAGCTGCGCGCCCTGGAAAGCGGCATGCGCATCGATGCCGCCCTCGTTGACACGGTTCCGCTGGGTGTCGATACTCCGGGCGACCTGGAGCGGGCGCGCCGCCTGCTCGCCCCCTGAACGACGGCCATCCCATGTCCGAACCCGAAAAGACCATCGCCTTCCAGGGCCGGCCCGGCGCCTATTCCGAGATCGCCTGCCGCCACGTCCGCGCGGAGATGGAGCCGCTCGCCTGCGAGTCCTTCGAGACGGCCTTCAAGGCGGTGCGCGACGGCCGCGCCCAACTGGCCATGATCCCCATCGAGAATTCGGTGGCCGGACGGGTGGCCGACATCCACCACCTGCTGCCGGATTCCGGATTGCAGATCATCGGCGAGCACTTCCTGCGCATCAATCACCACCTGCTGGGCGTCAAGGGCGCCGATATCGCCAAGGTCACCCACGTGCACAGCCACGTGCACGCGCTCAACCAGTGCCGCAAGCTCATCAAGGAACTCGGGGTGACGCCGGTGGTGGCGGCCGACACCTCGGGGGCGGCCTGCATGGTGGCCGAAAAGGGCGATCCCACCCAGGCGGCCATCGCCTCGGAACTGGCCGGCGCGCTTTGCGGCCTGGAATCGCTGAAGGCCAACATCGAGGATGCCGAACACAACACCACCCGGTTCCTCATCATGGCCCAAGACCTGGTCCTGCCCCATCCCAAGATGGGCCGCACGATGACCAGCTTCGTCTTTCGGGTGCGCAACGTGCCGGCGGCGCTTTACAAGGCCTTGGGCGGCTTCGCCACCAACGGCATCAACATGACCAAGCTGGAAAGCTACCTGGTGGGCGGCCACTTCAACGCCGCCCAGTTTTACTGCGAGGTCGAAGGACACCCCGAAAACCACCCGATGAAGCTGGCCTTCGAGGAACTCAGGTTCTTCAGCCGCGAGGTCAAGATCCTGGGCGTCTACCCGGCCCACCCCTACCGCTTCACCGCCGAACCCGACGAGTCCTGACCCTTGCGGGGCTTGGCCGCCGGCTTGGCGGGCGGCGGCGCGACCGCCGCCGCGGGCGGCTTGTCCCCCTGGACCGCCTGGCGGTTCCGGGCGATGGCGTGGAGGGACAGATCCATGGATTGCAGTTCGTCGAAAATTCCCTTGGCCTCGGGTCGGTAGAGCTGCAGGGAGCCGAACTGGCTGCTGGGGAAGGTCGCCGAGGTATCGTCGTAGCGCCGGATGTCCAGAATGGCCTCCGGCTTGCCCGCCCCGTCCTGGCTGACCCAGAGATAGCGGATGTTGGGTTCGCGGACAGCCCCCAGCCAAGCGGTCTTGGGTGCGGGAACCTCGGTGGGCGGCCCGAGTAGCGCCTCCAGGTAAGCCACGACCTTGACCATGTCCGGGGAGGGAAATTGGGCATGGTACCGGGTCGCCCGGTCGTCGTCGTAACGCACCACCGCCTTGGCCCCCGAGTAAAGGGGCGTCTGCTGGGCAAACAGGGGCTTGACCGCCTCGGGCCAGTCGGCAGCCTCCACGCAATAGGTCCCTGCCCAGGCCTTCTTGGAAAGGCAGAAGGCGGTGGCGTCGCCGGAATCCTTGATGCGGCCCAGGATGAGCGACCGCCCCAGCGTCAGGGGAATGCCCTTGAGCGGCGGCTGGGTCGCCTTGGGAGGGCTTGCGGCCGGCTTGGCCGGTTCCGGCGCGCCGACGGGAAGTGGGGCCGGTGTGGGCGGCGGCGGCGGGGCCGGGACGGCTTCGGGCGGCAGGGGCGCGGCGGTGGCGACGGCCTTGTCGGGATCGAAGGGCGCCTTGTTCTGACCGACCCAGGCGGTTACTGCCGCCGGCTTCGGCGGCTCCGGTACTTGGGTGGCGGCGGGCACCGGAGGATCGGTCGCCACGGTGGAGGCCGGCGGAGGATCGGGCGCCGCCTGCCGCGAGAAGAATTCGCCGAGCTTCTTGAAGAGGTTCGGCCCCTCGGCGGCGGGCGAGGCCGGGGGCTCGACGGCTGCGGCGGGGCTCGGGGCAACCGGTTCGGCCGGGGTAGGCTTATCGAGAAGGCTGGCGGCCCGGTCCAGCTTGGCCAGCGCCTGTTCCATGGACGGCGGAGCGGCGGCGGGCGGCGCCACCGGAGCGGGA
>JAMOBD010000034.1 GCA_039908345.1 Magnetospirillum sp. WYHS-4 | reverse complement strand
GGGGCAGGCGCACGCTGCCGGTGGCCATGCCGACCGTCGCCTCGCTGCCCGCCGCGAAGGTGACCTCCATTTCGCCGTCGCGGCCGGCCAGGGCACGCAGCCCCGCCGCGGTTACCCGTTCGAGCAGTTCCTGGGAGTCCTCCGCCGGGTGGGTCACTTGAGCACCACCGCCTTCCTTGCCACCGATTCCGGCAATTCCTCGCCGAAGGCCTTCTGATAGTATTCGGCGACCACCGGGCGTTCCATCTCGTCGCACTTGTTGAGGAAGGTCAGGCGGAAGGCCGTCGAGATCGAATTGAATATCTTCACGTTCTGCGCCCAGGTGATGACGGTGCGCGGCGACATGACCGTCGAAACGTCGCCATTCACGAAGCCATCGCGGGTGAAATCCGCCACGTCGACCATGGCGCCAACGATACGTTGGCCCTCCGGGGTGTCATAGTGGGGCGCCTTGGCGAGGACGATCTTCACTTCCTCGTCGTGGGGCAGGTAGTTGAGCGTCGCCACGATGTTCCAGCGGTCCATCTGGCCCTGGTTGATCTGCTGGGTGCCGTGGTAGAGCCCGGTGGTATCGCCTAGGCCGATGGTGTTGGTGGTGGCGAACAGACGGAACCAGGGATGGGGCCGGATGACCCGGTTCTGGTCCAGCAGCGTCAGCTTGCCTTCCACTTCCAGCACCCGCTGGATGACGAACATCACGTCGGGCCGGCCGGCATCGTATTCGTCGAACACCAACGCCGCCGGGTGTTGCAGCGCCCAGGGCAGGATTCCTTCGCGGAATTCGGTGACCTGCTGGCCGTCCTTGACCACGATGGCGTCGCGCCCGACCAGGTCGATGCGGCTGACGTGGCTGTCCAGGTTGATGCGGATGCAGGGCCAGTTGAGCCGGGCCGCCACCTGCTCGATGTGGGTCGACTTGCCGGTGCCGTGGTAGCCCTGGATCATGACCCGGCGGTTGTGGGCGAAGCCCGCCAGGATGGCCAGGGTCGTGTCGTGGTCGAAGTGGTAGGCTTCGTCCACGTCGGGGACGTGTTCCTCGCGCTGGCTGAAGCCGGGGACCTCCCAGTCGACGTCGAGCCCGAAGGCCTGGCGCACCGAGATGCGGATGTCGGGCTCGGACAAGGGAAAGGCGGCGTCGGCGGTCATGGAACGGGTCCCGTGTTTTTTGCGGTTGCGTAAGGGTGTGGGGACGAAAGCGCCTCGCGTCAAGGGCCCAGCCAGCGCATGACCGTGCGATAGGCCTCGGAAATCGCCTTGAAGCGTTCTTCGGCGGCCTTGTCGCCGGCATTGGCATCCGGGTGGTGCAGCTTGACCAGTTCCTTGTAGCGCGCCTTGACCTGGGCGACTTCGACCGGCGGGCGCAGGTCGAGGACGGCCAGGGCCTCCTCCTCCGGCGTGCGGACGACGGGGCGGACCGGAGACTTCGCCTCGGCGGCTTCGAAGAAGACTCCCATGGGGTCCTTGAGCTTTTCCGGATCGATAGTGAAACTGCGCGGACCGTCGCCTAAGCGCCAGGATGGCCGTTGCCAGACCGTGTCGCGGCGCCGGTCGGCCTCTACCTCGGCATCGGACATGCCGTCGAAGTAGTTCCACGACGCATTGTACCGGCGCACGTGCTCCAGGCAGAACCAGAAATAGTCCTTCAGGCGCTCGCGGGACTTGGGCGCCCGGTGTTCGCCCTGGCCCTCGCAGCCCGGCCAGTCGCATCGCCGGGTCTCCGGCGGCGGCTCATGCCGACGCTTCCAGTCGCCATATCGGTGGGACGAGGTTCTGGACATCTTCTAACTATGCCGCAGGTCGGCCAGAGAGACCAGAGCCACGCCACCGGAAATCAGCGCCAGCCCCGCCAGCGTTGCCGGAGCCGGACTATCGCCCAGAACAAGAAACGATGTTGCCACTCCGGCCACCGGCACGCCCAGGGAACCCAGCGCCGTGCTCATGGCCGGCAGGCGCCTGGCCACCGTGGTATAGGCCCAGAAGCAGAAGGCGGACGCGATGGCGCCGTTGTAGGCCAGGACCAAGGCGAAACCGGGGCTCCAGGCCACCGGCGGCAATCCGTCCGCCGCCATCGCCGATCCTGCCAGCAAAAGCCCGCCCAGCAGCAACTGCCAGGGCATCAGATCGGCCGGCCGACCCGCCCAGCGGTGGGCGCGGATATGGACCACGGCCACCGCCCAGAGCATGGCGGCCAGGAGCAATAGGCCATGGCCCAGGAGGGCGTGCTCGCCAGTGAAGTCCGCGGCGCTGGGATCGAACAGCAGGATGATGCCCGCCATGCCCAGGGCCAAGCCACCGGCCTTCGGTCTGGACAGGGGTTCCTTGAGCACCAGGGCCGCCAGGGGCGCCACCCAAAGGGGGAAGGTATAGGCCAGGATGGCAGAGCGTCCGGCATCGACGAAGCTGAGCCCCCAATGGATCAGCGCCAAGCCGGCGGCGATCTGCAAGACGGCGATGCTGAACAGCAGGGGCAGATCCTGCCGGACCGGCCAAGCCAGCCGCCCGGCGACGGCGGCCCAGGCGAACAGGCAGGCGCTGCCGATCAGGGCGCGGGCGGCAGCGAACCACAAGGGGGTCATGGACTGCAGTCCGATCTTCATCAAGGGCCAGTTGGCGCCCCAGAGCAGGATCACGGCGGCCAGCAGCAGATAGGCGGAACGGACGGGGGTCATGGCTCCGTGGTACTTGACGGACGGCCGGCTTGTCACCACCTTCCCTGCAACCGGAACCTGAGGAGGCATGAATGGCCGTCGCCCAAGCCATGGAACGCAAGCTCGCCGAGGCCCTGCAACCGATCCGCCTGGCGGTGATCGACGAATCCTGCCACCACGAGGGGCACGGAGGTTGGCGCCCGGAAGGCGAAAGCCATTTCCGCGTCGAGGTGGTCTCGGCCGCCTTCCAGGGGAAGTCGCGCGTCGACCGCCAGCGGCAGGTCTATGCCCTGCTGGCCGAAGAACTGAAGAACGGTGTCCACGCCCTGGCGCTGACCACCCTGACGCCTGCGGAAGACGCGGCAAGTTGACGTCTTCCGAGGCGTCGGGTTGGCCCTCAGACCGGCGGCGTCACCGCCGCTTCCGCCGCCTTGGCGGCGGCCTCGGCAGCCGCTTTTTCCGCCGCATCGCGCTGGCGGCCGGAGGGATCGGTATAGAGGTCGTTCAGACGTTGCACGTGGCGGGCCGCCTCGTCGCGGATTTCCTGCAGCTTGCGCTGGGTGCCCGCGCCCCAGCCGACCGGATTGCGACTGAACAGGCCCCGTAGCGACCCCAGGTTCTTCACGAAGGCGGCGCGCGGGCTCAGTTCCACCGCACCGAACTTGCCAGGCAGGCCCTTGGCGATGGAACGGCCCAGCAGGTCGCGCAGCCACAAATGGGCGATGAGCAGAAAGACCGCCACCGCCGCCAGGAAGGCCCCCTGCCCTTGCAGCGACATGGCCATGTACCACTCGCCGATAGCCCGGAGAATGCCGCCGTCGGTCCCCACCTCCAGGGCAGCCAGCACTCCCAATACCAAGCCGACCGACCAGATCTCGGCCGCCGCCGTCCGCCGCCGCCAGCGGGCGATGGCCCGCTCCAGCGCCGGCACGATTTCCCGTTCCACCTCGTTGGCGACCCGCTCCAGGGTACCGATGATGCGGTACTGCCGCTCCACCTCGACGTCCTTGAGCCGCGCCATGATCTCGCCCAGGTCCTTGTCGCGCTTGGCCTGGAAGCGGGCCTGGAGCCCGGCGTCGGCGATCGGTACCGCCGCCGCCTCGTTGTAGATGGTGTAGAAACGCCCGGTGGTCAGACCGGCGTGGGCAATGGCCCGCTGCCATGCCGCCACCACGGCTTCCGGATTGTCCTCGCGCGCGGCCGTATCGATCTGGTTCAGGATATAGAGGAACTTCCCGGCATCCGGCCGCTTGACCGTCTTGGCCACCAGATGCTGCAAGGTGTCCGCCATGGCCCCCGGCTCGGGATGGCGGGCGTCGAACATCACCAGCACCAGGTCCGACAGGTCGACGATATGGTCGGTCAGGCGCAAGATGGAGCGCCGCTGGTCGTCGGCGTCGAACCCCGGCGAGTCGATGACGATCTTGCCGCGAGCGAATGTGCTGGGCGTGGTCTTGAGCTGCAGGTAGGCGTCGATGCGCTTACCCTCGCCGCGCGCCACCTTGTCCACCTCGGCGCTCATTCCATAGAAGGGAAAGCGCGGATCGGCATCGAGCGCCATGCCCGGCAAGACCCGGTTCTGGTTCTCGGGCCCGAAGCAGACCACGGTGAACTTGTCGTCCACCGCCTGGTTGCCGGTGGTCTGCAGGGGTTGGCCCAGCAAGCTGTTGATGAAGGTCGACTTCCCCGACGAGAAGGTTCCCAGCACACTGACCAACGGCCACCAGGGAATGCGGCTGGCCAGCGATTCCTCGCGGTCCAGCAGCCCCATGCGATAGAGCACCTTGTCCAGATGGCGGAAGGTGGGCACCACCGCCAGCAAGGTCGGGTTTTCCGCCCGCAGATGGGTTTCCAGGCTGTTCAGGCGGGCCGAAACGGCCTTGCCGGGTCCGTTGAGCATGGCGGGTTCCTTCTTGGTCGGCGCCCAGGAGATCAGAACTCTCCTTTGGCGGCGCGGTTCATGATGTCGAGCATGATCTTCTTGACCTTCTCGGCCTTGGTCTTGAGATCGGCCGGCAGAGGCGTACCGCCGTAGATCATGGAATCCATGTTCAGCGTATAGAGCCAGAGACGGCCGCTCTTGTCCTCGACCAGACTGATGCGGCAGGGCATGAAGGCCGAATAGGCATCGCTGACGTCCAGCATGTCGCGGCCGATCAAGGCATCGCACATGAGATAGAACAGGACCTTGCGGTAGGGCTTGCCGGTGATCGCCTCGATCTGCTGGTAGAAGGGCAGACGGCCCACCAGCATGAAGTTGTGCTCGTTGGCGATGACCTTGAGGGATTCCTCGACGTCTTCCGCTTTCAGCCCATCCTTGACCTGGACTTTCCAGATCATGGCCTCTGCGGGATTGCCGGTCTTGACCAAGCCGTCCATCATCTCGACGTAGACGTCCATGGCCTTGGGATCGAATTTCTGGAAGGCGCCCAAGTAAGGCGCCGCCTTCGGATAGAGCACGGCGATGGCGACGACGGCGATGAGGCCCAGCAGGGCCAGGATATTGCGGATGGCATTCATTGTCGGACCCTTCTCATATACTTTTCTGTCGGCGGTCGGGTTCTTAACGGCCGCCCTGGACGGCCTGGAGGATCTGCTTGCGCAGGGAGTCCGCCTTGGCCATGTCCAGTTGGTTCAGGACTGGCAGGACCGCCTGGGCGCGCACCCAGTTCGGCCCGCGCAGCAGGCGCTGCCCGGCTTCGTAGAAAGCGTCGGCCGCGTCGGCGCCGCGCCCCTGAAGCATATAGACATTACCCAGTTCGCCAGCGATGTCGGCTTCCTCGGGATACTGCGCGACCAGGGCCCGATAGGCCTCGGCAGCCGCGTTCAGGTCGCCGATGGCGTAGGCGCGGCGCGCCTGCATCCAGCCATCGCGAAGATTTGCGGCAGGAGCCGCCACGGGCCGCGGGGCCGGCGTCGGAGCGGGTGCGGCAACCGAAGCGGGAGCCGGCGCGGGCGCCTTCTGGGCCTGCATCCCGGTCATGCCCCCCATGCCGTACATTCCCTGCATGCCGGCGGCGGGAACCGGAACCGCCGGAGGAGCCGGACGGACTTGCGGCAAAGCGGCGGCGGCCTGGGGCGGCTTGGCGGCGGCCTCCGGGTCCGCAGGACGGACCCGAGCCACGGAGGAAGACACGCTGCCGGTCGGCCAGAAGCGATCCCATGCCCCTTTCTGCTCGACCACAGCCAACGGCTTGGCCGGCGCGGGTGCCGCCTCGCGCACCTTGACCGTGGAACTGGTGCCGGTCGGCCAGTAGCGCTTCCAGTCCAGATGCCGATCCAGGTCAGCCATCTGTGTCTGGAATCCGAATTCGGAAGCCAGTTCCTGCCGGAACACAAGGGCGGCGAACAGCACCGCGATCAGCAGCACCGCCACCAGATGGTTGGTCGCCCAACGAAGCAAGCCCATATCCGTAATCCCCTGTCTCTCTCGTGTTGATCCCTGCAAAATCCGACTCTAGCGACCGCTGCCGAACACCGCGCGGGCTAGAGCCTCCAGTTCCTTGGCCGCCTTGCCGCGCGGCTCCAGTTCGAAGACCCCCAGCCCTTCGGAGAAGGAGCGCCGGAAAGCCATGCGCTGGGCCAAGCGCGGCTTGAGTACCGTGATGCCCTTGATCTGCTTCAGCGCTTCGATAGCCTCCTGGTTTTCGCGCGCCGCCGGATGGGTGTCGGCCCGGTTCAGGAAAGCCAGGATTTCCACCTTGCGGTTCTTGGTATGCAGCTTGGCGATCATATCGATGAACCGCTGGGTCGACCAGATATCGGCCTGACTGGGCGCCACGGGGATGACCACCCGGCTGGCCCGCGCCAGGGCATCGTTCATCGCCGGCCCGTCCGACAGACCGACATCCACCAGGATTTCCGACTGCGGCTTGGCCGGCAGTTTGTCCATGACGGCGAGAACCGGCTGGAATCCTTCTTCGGTCCGCACCTCGGCGGCATCGCGTAGCGTGCCCTGGGGGTCCAGGTCGCAAAGCTGAACGCCACGCTTGTGCGTCACCAGCCAAAGCCCGAGATTGAAGGCGACGGTGCTCTTCCCCGTTCCGCCCTTGAGATTTCCAACGACCGTGATCATCGCCTGAAGCCGGGTTGGCCCCCCTGATACTGCGGCGGATACCCAGGCGGGTAGGTGCCGGGTTGCGGATAGCCCTGTTGGCCCGGAACCGCCGGCCGGGGCGGCTGTCCTTCGCGCTGCAGGTAGCCTTGCGGCGGATAACCGCCCGGCTGGCCCTGCATGCCCGACATCCCGGATGGCATCTGGCCCTGGGGTGCCTGACCTTGCGGCGCCTGCGGCAGTTCCTGCTGCCTGTAGCCCTTGGGCACCTCGAACCAAGCCGGATCCGCCTTAACCACCTTGATGTTCTTCAGTTCGCGGGAAACACCGTTGGGAAACACCTCGCGAACCGCGATATTCAGTTCGCGGTCGAAAAGCTGTTCGGCCTTCTGCTGTTCGCCCTTGGCCGAGATGCTGGTCATTTCCCATTTCTCGACCTTGCGGCCCTCCCAGGTGGTCTCGCCGGTCATGGCCATCTGCATGGACGAACCATCCGGGAACTGCTGGCGCACCGCGATCTTGCGTTCCGGGTCCCACCAGAGGGTCACCGGCCCCTGGGACTGGTCGGCGGAAATCCTCCACTTCTCGGTCTTGACCGATCCCAACGTATCGGTACCCAGATTCTGGCAGCGGTCTCCGGACAGCCCCATACAAGGATTGTCGGGCTTGATTCCCGAGCCGGGACCGGCCCCACCGCGCATCTCGACGTACGTTTGCTTGTCCGGGAAAAGAACGCGCATCACACCTTCCTGGGGCAGGGAAATCTGAATCGCCTGCTGGCCCTGCTGACTGCGCTCCATGCGCATGCCGACATCCGAAGCGAACAGCTTGCCCTGTTCCGTGCCCTGCTGCGGGTGCTTCTGGACGGCGTCGGCCGTGAAGGAGACACCCTCGGCAAAGGCTCCGGAAGCGGCGCAAACCAATACCGCCGCGGGAAGCCATGTTCCTGTCCTCAGCATGATCGCCCTCCTTGCTCGCGAGCCTTCATCGGGTCGTCTTGGGGATGGAGGGACGATGCCGAACCGAAAAGCCCGGCATCGTCCCGTATCCCGAGCCAGCCTTACTTGGCGGCGGGCGCAGCCGGCGGAGCCGGCGGAGCGTAGGGATAGGCACCATAGGGCGCACCGTAGGGAGCGCCGTAGGGAGCGCCGTAGCCACCCCACGGGCCACCACCCCAGCCGCCGCCATACGGATAGCCGCCGTAGCCGCCACCATAGGGATAGCCGTGACCATAGCCATGACCATAGCCCGAGCCGGACCCACGCATGCTCATGTTGAAGTCGCCGAGGCCGGAACCGTCGAACGGACCGCCGCCGCCACCCCAGGGACCCCAGCCCCACCAAGCCTTCGCATCGCCAGCGGACAGCGCGGCGGCGCCAACGATGCCAGCAACCGCCAGCGTCTTGAGGAAGGTCTTCATTTTACGTCACTCCTCGAGTTGTTGTCTCCCTCTCGACTTGCCTCTGGCGACCTGGGGGGAGGGAGAACCCCGGGAACCCTGGACCACTTGGCCCGTAATTCTATTCGATCACCACATGCCCGCCCCGCCGGGAAACGGCGCTCCGCCGCCCCAACCACCGGGCCAGCCGCCGCCGGGAGGTGGCATCCCCCACGGACTCCCCCCACCGGGGGCATAGGGGTCGTAGCCACCGTAAGGCCCCCCGAACCCAGGATGACCGTAGCCGTAACCCGGCATCGGCTGCACCAGGATCACGGTCGGTGCCTGGGATGGATTGCCGGCCTGCGGAACCTGTACCGCAGGCCCCATGGCGGGGGCCTGCGGTACATGGGCCGGCGCGTGAACCCCGCCGCCACGCTGCGGGACATCGGTATCCAAGGGCGGATACTGGGGAGGCGACGCGGCCGGAACTCGCGGAGACAGGACCTCGTCCTCGCTGAGAGGCGGGTAGAGACTGTCCCTGCTGGGCAGGCCGAAGGCCGGTGGACTCTTCGGCTTTGGGGGAGGGGGAACCGCCTCCCGCCCGCCGTAGTAGTCCCCACTGGGGCGCCAGGGATTGTCCGCGGCCGCAGCCGGAGCCGCCGCCGAAACAGCGGCTACCAGAACGGTCAGCAGGGACAGTGCGTACTTCATGGCACCCCCGATCGCCCCTACCCTACCACCTCAACGCCCGTCCCGGCTACCGGCCGGAGTCTGGGGAGCCGGAGCGTAGGGATAGGACGGACGGCCGTAGGGACCATATCCGTACCCGGGACGTGGCGGCTGACGGCGCTCCATCTCCTCGCGCCGCTTGTCCTGCCATTCCTTCATCTTTTCCGCCCGCTCCTCGGCTTGGGCCCGCATGGCGTCGTGCCGCTGGCGGATGGAGTCATCCTGAACCCGGGGACCACTGCCATAGCCATAGGGGGCACCATAGGCATAAGGTGGAGCATAGCCGTACCCAGCCGGTGGCGCATAACCATAGTATCCCGGACCATAGCCCGGCGGCGCATAGACCGGCGCCTGCGGTGGGGCGGCGGGCACCTGGGAAGCCTGTTGCGGCGCGGGTGCCTGGGCGACGGGAGCCGTCGGCGGCAACGGACGGCCGCGGTCGGCGGCCTCGCGCATGGCTTCATGGCGCTCGCGAGCGGCGTCACGAGCCTGATTGGCGGCCTTCTCGCGGGTTTCGCGGAATTCCTCCTGGCGCTCGCGCGCGGCATCCAGGCGCTTCTGCTGGTCCTCGCGGACCGACTCCATGCGCCTCTGCTGATCTTCGCGCATCTTTTCGTGATTCTCGCGCGCCTTCTCCATGCGTTCCTTGACCGCCTCGGGATTGTAGTCGAGGGGCGGATAGGCCGCGCTCCCGGGACCGGGCGGCAGCATGGGCGCCATCTGGGGAATTTGGGACTGGTAGGGTCCCGGAGGTGCCGGGGGCATGTCGCCCGCGACCGACCCGCCACCATCTCCCTGCCCTGCCAGCGCGGGCATCGCCACCAGCAGCGCGGATACAAAACTCGTGAAACGCATGATCATCTCCTGTCACAAAATTCAGGACGGCCGCGACTTGAGGCGAATGCCGCGCCGTTGGCCCGGCCGCTGGCCCGCCGCCTTTCCCGCCTTCGCCGCGGGCTTGGCACCTGCCTTGGGCACCGCGGCCGGACGAACCGGCTTGGCGGACTTGGCAGGCTGTACGGGCTGGCGCGGCTTGGCTTGAGGGCCCGGCCGCTCGGCCTTCTTCGTCTCTTGGGGGTCCGTCTTCTTGACCGGCGCCTTCTTGGACTGGGCGACCTTGTTTCGAGATACGGGAGCGGGCCTCGCCGCCTCCCTTTTCGCTTCGATCGGCGGCGACGCGGGAACGGGCGGCACGACCTCCTCGATGACCACCGGTTCCTCGGGCGCAGGAACCGCGAGTTCGGCGACGGCCAGAGTCGGTTCCACGCTTTCGGGTACCGGCTGCGGCTCGGGTTCGGGCGGCGGGGCAGGATTGGGGGCTGGCGCCGGGGGGGCCGGTTCGGCCACCGGAGCGGGCGCGACGTAGGGCGCCGCAGCAGGCCGACGGAGCTTGGCGGCGATTCCCTTGGCGGTCTCGCTGACGAACAGCCACAGGAAATACGGCAAGGCACGGAGCAGATAGCCCACCATCTGCAGCTTTTCCGCGGCCCCCCAGCGTCGGAAAGGCCGCAGCACGGCCGCCAACAGGGTCTGGCCGATGGCGGCCAGGAACTTCAACATGATGGGAACGGCATAGAGAACAGCCCGGCCCAACGTCGCGCCGCGCCGCGGACGATCATCGCCGGACGAGGCGCAGTACCGTCCCTCTTCCACCATTTCCACATGATGCTCGAGGGCGCCATGGGGGCCGGCCATCGGCACGGCCACCGCCACGTGACGGCCGTTGAAGGAGGAACGGGCCCGGACGCAGCCCAACGGAATGACCACCAGGGTGAGCAGGGTGGAAACGATGGCGCCGAACATCAGCGAAATGGCCATGCCCTGGAAGATGGGGTCGGTCAGGATGACGCTGGAGCCGGCGACCAGGGCCAGCGCCGTGATGACGATCGGGCGCGTGCGGGCGGCACAGGACTCGATCACCGCATCGCGGACGTCCATGCCGGCCGCCACCGCATGCTTGGCGAAATCGACCAGAAGAATCGAGTTGCGCACGATGATGCCGGCCAGGGCGATGAAGCCGATCATCGAGGTGGCGGTGAATTCCGCTCCGAACAGCCAATGGCCCGGAATGATGCCCATCAGGGTAAGCGGGATGGGCGCCATGATGATGGAAGGTTGGCGGAAGTTGCCGAACTCCCAGACCACCAGCATGTAGATCAGGGCCAGGGCGGCGGCGAAGGCGATACCCATGTCGCGGAAGGTTTCGTAAGTGACGGTCCACTCGCCGGTCCACTCGAAGGCCGAACTGAAGCTGTCCCGGGGAGCGCCGATATAGAAGTTGTCCACCTTCACGCCATCCGGCGCGGTGTAGCCTTCCAGCAAGCGTCCCACGGCCAGCATGCCGTAGATGGGGGCGCCCAGGCGGCCGGTCACTTCGCCGGTGACGAACTCGACGGACCGCAGATCCTTGTGGAACAGGATGGGGTCCTGCTCCACCGGCTCGAAGCGTCCCAGTTCGGACAGCGGCACCATTGTCTTGCCGGCCGGAATCGGCAGTTCGCCCAAGCGGGAGAACTGGCTCCGGATGGCCATCGGCGCCTGCAGGACGATGTAGCGCGGCTCGAGCACTCTCTCGAGCTTGATGTCGCCCATCTTGAATCCCCCCATGATCATCTCGATCTGGGAGTTGATGTCCTCGACCGACACCCCCTTGCGCACCGCCTTCTCGCGGTCGACCACGAAGCGCCAGGAAACGTAGGGGTCCTGCATCAGGTTGTCGACGTCGACCACTCCTTCGGCCTTCTCGAAGATCCCCGTCAGGTCGCGGGCCACCTGACGGCGCGTCTTGTCGTCGGGGCCGTAGATCTCGGCCACCATGGTCTGCAGGACCGGCGGGCCGGGCGGCATTTCGACCACCTGGATGTGGGCGCCCAGCTTCCGCGCGATGGGGGTCAGCACCTCGCGCGCTTCGACGGCGATCTGGTGGCTGGAGCGCTTGCGGTCGCGCTTGTGCAGCAATTGGACCTGGATGTCGCCCTGCCATGCGTCCTGGCGCAGGTAGTAGTGGCGCACCAAGCCGTTGAAGTTGAAGGGCGATGCCGTACCCGCATAGGTCTGCAACGCCGTTACTTCGGGGATCTGCTGCAGCCGTTCGGAGAGCTGCTGGATGGCATTGGCGGTGACCGGCAAAGCCGCCCCGTCGGGCAGATTCACCACCACGTTGAATTCCGGCTTGTTGTCCAGCGGCAGCATCTTCACCGCCACGTGGGTGGTGTAAAAGAGCGCGAAGCAGGCGAACAAGATGCCGTACATGGTGAGCTTGAACAGGGCACGCCTGCCGCCGCTCTCGAACAGCGGCGTCAGCAGGCGGCGGTAGAAGCTCTCCCAGCGGTGGGCCCGGGCGTGTTCCTTGTCGTGGGAAGACTTGAGCTTGGCCATGGAAGGCCGGATGCGCATGGCCAGCCAGGGCGTGAAGATGAAGGCGGCGAACAGCGAGAACAGCATCGCCACCGAGCCCAGGATGGGGATGGGCGCCATATAGGGGCCCATCATGCCCGACACGAATCCCATGGGCAGCAGGGCGGCAACCACGGTGAAGGTGGCGAGGATGGTGGGGTTGCCCACCTCGCGAACGGCATCCACCGATATGGCGGTATCGACCTCCCCCTTCAGCAGCCAGCGTCGGTAGATGTTCTCGATCACCACGATGGCGTCGTCGACCAGGATGCCGATGGAGAAGATAAGGGCGAACAGCGACACGCGGTCGATGGTGAATCCCAGCAACCAAGCAGCGAACACCGTCACGAGAATGACCACCGGAATGACGATCAGCACCACGGTGGCGGCCCGGAATCCCAGGAAGAACCAGATCAGCAGGGTCACCGCACCCGTGGCTACGAACAGCTTGACCAGCAGTTCGTTGACCTTGTCGTTGGCGGTCTCGCCGTAATTCCGGGTGATGGATACCTGGATATTGTCGGGGATGACCCGGCCCTTGAGGAGTTCCACTTGGCGCAGAATGCCGTCGGCCACGGTAACGCCGTTGCTCCCGGGCTTCTTGGCGATGGCGATGGTGACCGCGGGCGCCCCTTGCGGAGCCTGGACGGTCCCCGCCTTGTAAGCGGGACCGGTGAAGTACTGGACGATGTTGCGCGGGTCCTCGGGGCCCTCGAATACGCGGGCCACGTCGCGCACGTAGACCGGCGCGCCGTTGTGCACGCCGACCACCAGACGTTCGATCTCGGCGGCGCTACGCAGAAAGGCGCCGGTATAGACCTTGAAGCTGCCGGTCTCATTCTCGGCGTAGCCGGTTCCCTTCTCGGAATTGGCGGTCTGGATGGTCTGGGCCAATTGCCCGACACTGACCCCGTAGCCGGACAAGCGCTCGGGGAAGACCTCGACCCGGATCTGCTCCGCCCGGCCACCGACAATGAACGCTTGGCTGGTGTCGGGCACTTCCTTCAGACGCTGCAGCACATCCAACGCCATCAGGCGCAACGCCGCGTCGTCCACGTCATGGGACCACAGCGTCAGGGACACCACCGGCACGTCGTCGACGCCCTTGGGCTTGACCAAGGGCTGGGAGACTCCCGGCGGAACCTTGTCCATGTTGGACATCAGCTTGTCGTAGAGCTTGACCAGCGAGTTTTCCATCTGCTGGCCGACGTCGAATTCCACCGTCACCATGCCCTGGCCGCGCATGGAGGCGGAATAGACGTGCTTGACGCCGGGAATCTCGCTCATCATCCGTTCCAGCGGATCGATGGCGAGGCTCGCCACCTGCTCCGACGAAGCGCCCGGGTACTGGAAGAACACGTCCACCATGGGGACTGATATCTGCGGGTCTTCCTGGCGCGGCGTCACCAGCAGGCCCAGGATGCCGAGTGCCAAGCTGGCCACCAGGAGCAGCGGCGACAGGGGCGAATGGATGAAGGCACGCGCCATGCGGCCGGCCAGTCCCAGGTGCTGGTCGTCGAGGTGGTCCACCGCGGATTCCGCCTCGGGAGAGGCGGCCTTGGCTTCGGCTTCCGCTTGCGGCTTGTTCTCGGCCATCGAAGGCTTATCCCCCCTGGCCTTCACCGGTTCCCCCCGGCGAAGGCACCGTTGTCACTTTTCGATCTTGATCGCGCTGCTCGACGCCAGTCCGGCCGGCGGATTGACGATCACCCGCTCGCCGCCCTTCAGGCCCGACAGGATGCTGATCCGGCCGTCGCCCATGGGCACGCCCAATCGCACCAAACGCATGACGATCTTGCCGTCTTCCGACAGGAAAACGCCGGGCAGGCTGCCGCGCCAGACCAGGGCGGCTTCCGGAATCACCGGCTCCTCGCGCATTTCGGCGCCCGGATCGGTGATCTGCACCTCGGCATACATGCCGGGACCTCCGACCACGCCCACGGGCAGGTCGAACTTGACCGTCACCGTGTGTCGCGAGGCATCCGCCATCGGAAATATCTGCGAGATCCGCGCATCGACCCGCGCACCGCGCACGTCGAGCCGGGCCGGTACCATGGCGCCCTTGCTGAGCGCCCCAACCAGACGGACCGGCACCTCGGCCTGGATGCGCAGGTATTTCGTATGGGCAAAACGCAGCAGGGGCTGGCCCGGCTGCACGGTGTCGCCCACTTCGACCATCTTCTTCAACACCACGCCGTCAAAGGGCGCATGCAGACGGGCGTCCTTCAGCTTGGCATCGATGGTTTCCACCTCGGCCTGAGCCTGCAACAGGCTGCTGCGGGCCCGGTTGACGCCGCTCACCTGGCCGTAGAGATCGGCGGAACGGTCCACGTAGCTGTTGCCCATGCCCATCATGTTGGACATGCCGCGCGTGAACATCGTGTCGAACATGGACGGCATGCCCATGCCGGGCATGCGGCCGACGTTGTTGGATTGCGGCGAATAAAGTTCGCGCGAGTACTGGACCTGCGCGTTCCGAAGCGCCGCGTCGGCGTTGTAGATGTTCGCCAGGGCCGCCCGTTTCTGTGCCTGCAGGGCCGCGTCGTCGATGGAGACCAGAGAGGCCCCCGACGTGAACTCGTCGCCCTCGGTGCCGGCGAGGAAAGTGACTTCGCCCGGGATCTGGGCGGAGAGAGTCACTTCCTTATAGGGCACCACCGTTCCGCCGACCGTGACAGCCCGGCCCACCTTCTGGGTGGCGACCGTGGCGATCTCGTATTCGGCGGCCTGGACGACGCCCGCGGCGAGCAGGAGGCCGGCGGCAAGAAGCCGTGCCGGGATTGTCATGGATCAGACCCGCCCCATCACCTGGAAGCTCTTGATGAAGGGGCCGGCCATGCGCGGGTCCTTGATCATGCCCGCGTAGTCGCCGACCGCAAAGCGCAGCTTCCGCGAGGTGTAGGCCATGCCGAGGCCCATCAGCCCGGGGGGCTTCTTGGACCAGCCTTCCCAATCGGCCTTCGTCGCCCGCAGATCCCAGTTCATCGGCTGGCCGGTGTAGACCTCGCCGGCCACGGCCATGCCGTTCTGCACGACCAGGACACCCCGCGGCTTGTCCTCGTCCACGAACCCATAAGCGATGCTGGAGGTGAAGCCGATCTTCGCCAGGGCGCCGGCCAGATCCGGCTCGGCATTCCAGGCGTCCTTGAACTTCGCCATCCACTCGGCAGAAAACATGTCCGCCATGTTTGTTCCTCCCTCTAACGAACGATTGCTCCCGGTCGGTCCAGCCCTAGACGCAATTTCCATACCACAGAGCAACATATTGAAACAAAATAGTTTTCACAACGCGCGCCAAGCCGCACCCCTGTGGAAAAGCCTGGGGAAAAGGCTTGTAACCCCTTGGTGGGGTTGACCTCTCCGCCCCGCCTTCCCGTTGCACCATGTTGCGCAACGCCGCGAGACGTGCAACACTACAAAACCGGGTGTGCAATGTCCAGGCTGGCGAATCGTCCATGGAAACCATCGGCGACCTTTATCCCCTTCTGGAGGCCATCGTGGCTTTCATGGAGGAAGGCGTCATCATCGCCGACGAACGCGGCCGGGTGCTCTATCAGAACCCGGCGGCGGGCGAGATGCTGGGCGCCTCGCCCAACGAGCCGATCCGCGAACTGGGCCGCATCGGCGATTTCAACCTGCTGAACGCGATCGCAGAGGCGGGCCGACGCCGCGACGGCGGCTTCGTCAGGTTCGAACGGCGCGTGGCTTCCCGCGAGGGGCAGCAGCGGGATCTCAGCTTCCACTGCGGCCTGGTCGAGGCGCCGGGCGGCAACGGCCGCCTGCGCCTGGTGATCGCCCAGGACATGACCGAGCAGCGCCACCTGGAAGCGGCGATCCGACGCGCCAGCCAGGAACTCATCAGCAGCGATCCGCGCATGCTGGACATCCTGCGGCGCATCGAACAGATCGCGCCGACCAATGCCTTCGTGCTGCTGCAGGGCGAGTCCGGAACCGGCAAGACCCAGATCGCCCGCCTGATCCACCGCCTGAGCGGGCGGGCGGAACATCCCTTCGTCGAAGTCAACTGCGCCGCCATTCCCGAAAGCCTGATCGAGTCCGAACTGTTCGGCCATGTGCGCGGCGCCTTCACCGGCGCCACCCAGGACCGGCCCGGCCGCTTCCAGGCGGCGCACCGGGGCACGTTGTTCCTGGACGAGGTGGGCGAGATCCCCATCCATCTCCAGGCCAAGCTGCTGCGGGCGATCCAGGAACAGGAATTCGAGATGGTCGGTTCCGACAAGCCGGTCAAGGTGGACGCGCGGGTCATCAGCGCGTCCAACCGCAACGTCCGCGACATGGTGGACGCGGGCGAGTTCCGCGCCGACCTCTACTACCGCCTGGCGGTGATCCCCATCGGCATCCCGCCGCTGCGCGAGCGTCCAGGGGATATCCCATTGCTTATCAATCACTTCTGCAAAAAACTTCAAGAGAGGGGTTACGTCGCGGACCTGCAATGTTCGCCCGAGGCCATGCGGCTGATGATGGACTATCCCTGGCCGGGCAACGTGCGCGAGATGGAAAACGCTGTCGAACACGGGCTGATCTGCGCGGTGGACAACACGGTGCTGCCGGAAAGCCTGCCCCAGGACATCCGGGAATACGAGGAACACAACCGCCGCCGCCTGCGCGGCGACGACGGGACGGAGGACGGCCCCGACGATCTGCGCCGCCGCATCGAAGCCGCCCTGGCCCAGGCCGGCGGCAACCGCACCCTGGCCGCCCGCCTGCTGGGCATCGACCGCAGCACGCTGTGGCGCCGCATGCAAAAGCTGGGGCTGGCGGGATAGGCTATCCGGTGCGAATGTCGAACACGTCCACCGGCCCGGCGAGCAGGGCAATCGGGTGAAGGCCCCAAAGGGGAACGAACCTACCCTTCCGGCCCGCAATTTGCGGACGGGACGTCCGCGCTCCCAGGCTTTGGCAGGACTCTCCGCCTTCACCCGATTCCCCTGGCTGGAGAGCGGTTATACTCAATTGATTTGGAGCCGCATTTGTTCGATAAAGGGGCAAGGCGCAAAAGGGGAACGGGACTGGCACGATGACGGCCCAATTTCCGCGGGAGTGGCGAGAGGCATTGGCACTCCTGGACCGCCAGGAGCCGGAACTTGTCTTGCGCGGCAGCCAACCCTTCGCCGGCCCCCATGGCGTGGCGATCCGGACCGCCTTCGCCGAACTGGGGCTGGCGGCGGTGTTCTGCGTCGAGGAAGTGCCGACCATCGGCTTCCTCGTCCAGAACCGTGCCGATCCCTCGGCCATCGACCGGGTGCGTCGCGCGCTGTGGAACCAGGGGCTGATGAGCCTGCTTCTGGTCATCGAAGGCGACGTCCTGCGCGCCTATTCCCTGGTGCGGCGCCCTCCGGCAGCGGACGAAGGCGCCGCCGATCCCACCCACATCAGGAATTTCCAGCTCGTCCGCGATGCCATGCATCTCAAGGAGATCGTCCGTTCCGTAGAGTCCGGGCGCTTCTGGTCGGACAACAAGGGCCACTTCGATCGGGAAGAACGGATCGACCGGGTTCTCCTCGACAACTTGAGCATGACCGTCGATGGGCTCGCCGACATGGGCCTGCCCCGGGAAGCGGCGCAGGCGCTGCTGATGCAGGCCATGTTCGTCGCCTACCTGGAAGACCGGGACGTCTTGCGGCCGGACGTCTTCCGGCAGGTCTCCGCAGGCCGGGCCCAGTCCCTGTCCGCCCTGCTGGGTACCGGCGACGTCTCTTGCGTGGCGGCTCTGTTCGACTGGCTCAGGCCAAAGTTCAACGGGGACCTTTTCGTGGCCCCCTGCTCTTTCGACCCCGACAGCCCTGCCGTTACCCTCGATCCCGGCCATCTGGAGATCCTCCGACGTTTCCGCGACGGCCTGGAGGACATGGCATTCAGACAAGGAAGGCTGTTCGCGTCCTACGACTTCAAGTACATTCCCGTCGCGTTGCTCAGCGCCGTCTACGACCGGTTCCTGAAAGCCGCCCCGGAGGCCAGACGCGAGGACGGCGCCTATTTCACCCCCATGTTCCTGGCCGACGTGGTGGTCAACCAGGTCTGGGAGTTCCTGACTCCGGCGCAGAAGGAAAGCGGCACCGCCCTGGACCCCGCTTGCGGGTCCGGGGTCTTCCTGGTTCGCCTGTTCGAGCGGATGGTCGAGAACCGTCGCCGGACTGGCTGCGAACCCTCGTGGCAGGACCTGCTCGATATCGCTTCGCGGCTTCGTGGCTTCGACATCGACAGCGGCGCCTTGCGGGTGGCGGTCTTTTCCCTTTACCTGGCCCTGCTGGAACAGGTGCCCGTGCCCGATATCCGTGCCCTGATGGAAAAAGGCAAGCTGCTGCCCCGCCTGTGGAACCGGACGCTCCGGGCGGGAAGCTTCTTTCGCCAGCCCGACGCCCCGGCCGTCGACATCGTCATCGGCAATCCCCCATGGAAGGGCCGCCGGAACGAAGCGGGAGGCGCTGCGTCCTGGTGCGCGGAACATGAATTCCCCTTCCCCGAAAAGGAAATCGCCTGGGCCTTCCTGTGGAAGGCCGGCACCGCGGTTTCTTCGGATGGCGTGGTCGGGCTTCTTCTCCCCGCCATGGCAACGCTGCACAACCATAAACCGACCACGGTAGCGGCCCGCCAAAGGCTGTTCACGGAAGCCCCCATCCGCCGGATCGTCAACTTCGCCGATCTCGCCTTCCTGCTGTTCGAAGGGGCGGAGCGGCCGGCGGCGCTCCTGATCTGCGGACGGCACGATCCTTCGACCCCGCCCCATCGCTTCGACTACTGGTGCCCCAAGGCCGATCCCTCGCTGCGGCTGAGGCGAACCATGACGCTCAGCCGCTGGGATTGCGGCCAACTGCGCTCGGACTTGGTGGCGAAGGATACCTCTCTCCTCAAGCGCCGGCTTTGGATGCGCCAGCCGGACGAAAAGCTGTTCCAGTACCTGTCCAGCCTGCCCCGGATGAGGGATTTGATCGACGAACACATCAATACACCCGCGCATCGCCGCAACTCCCGGCCAGGATGGATCATCGGACAGGGCTTCAAGCCGGCAAATGCCGGAAGGCTGAACGATCCGGGCTACAGATGGCAGCGAGAGGACGAAGTCACGCGATACCCCTACTTCGATGCAAGGGGCCTGCCCCCCGTTGCCCTTTCGCCCGTGCATGCCCCCCCAAGGTCGGACAACCGTATCCATCGTCCCGGCTTCCTGCAGGGCTTCATCGGCCCTCACGTGCTGGTTCCGCAAGGGGTCAAGCGGAAGACCGGCCGGATACGGGCCGCATACTCCTCCCAGAACCTAGTTTTTCAACACTCGATCCAGGCCATCAAGTTTCCGAACGGGGAAGCGCCGCGGGCCAAGGTCCTGACGGCCATCCTCAACAGCCGCCTGGCGGCCTGGTTCGCCCTCCATGCCACCGCGAACCTGGGCGCGGACCGTTCCAAGATCCACCAGGCCGAGCTTCTTCTCCTTCCCTTCCCCATGCCCGACGACCTCGCCGATCCCCAGGCGGCCAGCCTTGCCTTCGACGAGATCGTGGGGCGGGTCGATGAGGCGATCCGCGAGGCCAATTCGCCGCTGCGGCCGTCCGGAGACATCCTTCCGGAGGTGGACAAGCTGGTCTACCGCTACTTCGGCCTGTCGGAAGAAGAAACGGTCCTTGTCGAGGAAACGATGGAAAGGCTGGTCCCTCGCATCCAGCCGCGGACAAACCGATTGGCCGACCTGTGGCCGGACTGCAAGCCCTCGGATCGCAGGCATTATGCCGATACCCTGCGCCATGCCTTGGAACGCTGGCTGGAACCGGGCTCCCGCCTGTCGGTAACCCTTGCCGGAAAGGGGAAGGACCTGGCGATCCTGCGCCTGCGCCTGGATAGCGGCGAGGCCTATTCCGAGCCCCCGCGCGGCAGCGAACTGGAGAAGGTCCTGGCCGATATATCCCCCCACTTGGCGAACGTCGCCGGACGGAATTTCCAGATCATGCCCGACCTGCGGGTATTGATCGACGGCGACCTCTATCTCGTCAAGCCGACCCACCTTCGCTATTGGCTGCGCTCCACGGCACTCGCCGATGCGGACGAGATCGCCGCCGAACTCTTCCGGGCGCAGCGGAAAGGGCCGTCATGCTGATCGGCGATCCCACCGCCTGGCTGAAGCGCTTCCAGGATGTCGAATGCCGCATGGCGGAACGTCTTCCCGCGCTGTGGCCGGCCTGCATCCAGGGCCTTCCCGGCAACCCGCGCGAAAACGAGATATCGAGACGGCTGGTTGTCCGCCTGAAGCGGGACCATGTGGTACGGCACATCGGCGCGATCCACTCGCAGATGGAATTGCTCGCGGAGCAGCGTTCGGGCGACGTCTCGATCAAGGGCTACCTGGATATCGCCATCGTCCTCAACCAGGACGCCGACAGCTATGTCGCCTTCGAGTGCAAGCGGCTCAACGTCAATACCGGACATGGGCGGAAATCCCAGGCCAGCTCCTATGTGAAAGGCGGGATGGCCCGCTATCTCAGCGCCCAGTATGCCCAGTCCCTTCCCCTCGGGATCATGGTTGGCTACGTCTTGGACAGCGACTTGGAAGCTGCCGCCCGAAGCATCGATGCGGCCATTTCCGGCAACCGCAAAGCGTTGTCCTTGACCGGTCCCCTGGCGCGTTTGCGTGCCTTCGGTTTCGTCCAAAGGTATATGTCGTCCCATGGCCGCAAGGGCAAGGAATCCGATTTCGAGATTCGCCATATCCTTCTGCCCATGTCGCCTGCCGGACTCAATTCGTGATTGCTCCCGCCCGTTCGGGCTGCCGGCCCAGGCCAATCCCGCAAAGCCGTTGCGGGGGGCGGGGGCTGCCCTTATGATGCCGCGCCGCTGAAGAACCCAAGGATCGGTCTCTCCCCATGCTGGATGTCCTGCGTACCCATTCCAAGTCCATCGTCATCAAGATCTTGTTCGGCATCTTGATCCTCAGCTTCGCCGCCTGGGGCGTGGGGGACATGATCCGCGTCGGCGCCGGCATCGACTGGATCGCCGAAGTCGGGCCGGCCAAGATCGGGCCCAACGAGTTGCACAACGAGGTCCAGGCGGAATTGTCCCGCCTGCAGCAGGCTCTGGGCCCTTCGTTCGACAAGACCAAGCTGCAGCCCGCCGACATCGCCGGCGTCGTCCTGCAGCGCTTGATCGACCGCAAGCTGCTGACCTTGGCCGCGAATGAGCTGGGTGTCGCGGTACCCGACGACGTGATCTCGGCCCGCATCCGCGCCGACAAGACCTTCCACAACAAGGCCGGCCAGTTCGACCGCTTCGCCTACGAACAGATTCTCCGCGACAACGGCCTGAACGAGGATCAGTTCGTCGCCATGATGCGGGGCGACTTGACGCGCGCCCAGTTCCTCGAAAGCATGGTCGCCGACGCCGGGCCGACCGTGGCGCCCAAGGCCATGGCGGAAGCCCTGTTCCGCCATCGCTTCGAACGCCGCGCCGCCGAGGTGGTGCGCATCGCCGACGCCGCCATGCCCGAACCCGCCGCACCGGCTCCCGAAGCACTGGCCAAGTTCCACCAGGACAGCGCCGCCAAGTTCACCGCCCCGGAATACCGCGCGCTGACCGTGCTGCGTCTGGACGCCGCCGACCTGATGGGCGGCATCGAAATCACAGAGGCCCAGGCCAAGGAATCCTTCGAACAGCGCGCCGCCGAATTCGTCGAGCCGGAAAAGCGGAACCTCCTGCAGATGATTCTCGGCAAGGAGGAAGATGCCCGCAAGGCCTTCGAGATGGTCGCCAAGGGCGCGGACTTCGCCCAGGTCGCCAAGGACGTCGCCGGCCAGCCGGCCGACGCCCTCGCGCTCGGCATGGTCACCCGCGACGATCTGCTGGCCGAAATCGCCGACGCCGCCTTCCAGGTGGATGCGGGGGGAATCGTCCAGCCGACCCGTTCGGCGCTGGGTTGGCACGTGCTCAAGGTGGTGTCGGTCCAGACCGGCCGCCAGACGACCTTCGAGGAGGCCCGCGCCAAGGTGACCCAGGAAGCCCGCAGGGACAAGGCCGCCGAGGTCCTCTTCGATATGGCCAACAAGATCGAGGACAAGATGGGCGGTGGCGCCACCATCGAGGACGCCGGCAAGGCCTTCGGCGCCAAAGTGGTGAAGATCGCCGCCATCGACGCCCAGGGGAACGACCCGTCCGGTGCCAAGGTGACCGACCTGCCGCCGGGCAAGGCCTTCCTGGAAACCGCCTTCGCCACGGGCCCCAATCAGGACAGCGGCTTGGTCGAGACCGGACACGACGGCTTCTTTCTGTTGCGGGTCGACGGCGTGACGCCTCCTGCCCTCAAGCCGCTGGATCAGGTCCGCGACGCCGTCCTCGCCCAATGGAAGGACTCGGAACGCGCCCGCCTGGCCGCCGAGACCGCCGCCCAACTGGCCGCCGCCGTGCAGGCCGGCAAGGACATGGCTGCGGCGGCCAAGGAACTCGGCTACTCCGTCGGCGTCGCCGGGCCCTTCACCCGCGAGGGCGTGGGCGTGCCCAAGGAGATGCCGGCCGATCTGGCCGCCCGTCTGTTCGAACTCAAGGTCGGTGACGTGGCCGAAGGCCGCGGCAAGGGCGGCAGCCTGGTGGCCCGCCTGAAGGAAATCCAGGCAGCCGACGTCTCGGGCGACGCGCCGGGCGTGCAGGCCTTGCGCACCCAAGTGGCCGGCGAGATGCGCAACGACATCTCGCAGCAACTGGCCGAGGCCTTGCGCAAGCGCTTCCCGGTGTCGATCAACAACGCCGGGCTCAAGAAACTGTACGAACCGCGGTCGTGACATGAAGGCCTTTCCCGACTTCGCCGCCTTCGCCGAGACCTATCGCGCCGGCCGGGCGCAGGTGGTCTGGACGACCTTGGTGGCGGATCTGGAAACCCCTGTTTCCGCCATGCTCAAGCTGGCCGACGGCCAGCCCAACAGCTTCCTGCTGGAATCGGTGACCGGCGGCGCGGTGCGGGGGCGCTATTCCTTCATCGGCCTGAAGCCGGACCTGATCTGGCGCTGCTTCGGCGACAAGGCGGAAATCAACCGCCGCGCCCGCGTCGATGCCGACGGCTTCGAGCCCTGCCCCCTGGGCACCCTGGACTCGCTCCGCGCGCTGGTGGACGAATCCCGGATCGATTTGCCCGCCGGCCTGCCACCCATGGCGGCGGGCCTGGTGGGCTACATGGCCTACGACACGGTGCGTCTGGTCGAGAAGATTCCCGACACCAAGCCCGACGTCCTGGGGGTTCCGGACGGCATCTTCCTTCGGCCCACCATCATGGCCGTGTTCGATACCATCGAAGACCGGGTGAGCGTCATCACTCCGGTCCGCCCCAAGGACGGACGCAGCCCGGAAGAAGCCTACGAGTCCGCCTGCGAGCGCCTGGCCGACGTGGTGCGCGACTTCGAGCGCAGCCTGCCCCGCCAGCGCCTGGACGCCACCGGCTTCGTCGGCGAGATGCCCGAGCCGGCCTCCAACATGACGCGCGAGCGGTTCCACGCCATGGTGGAGAAGTCCAAGGAATACATCCTGGCCGGCGACATTTTTCAAGTGGTGCTGTCCCAACGTTTCCGAGTCCCCTTCGCCCTGCCCGCCTTCGCCCTTTACCGGTCGCTACGCCGGCTCAACCCCTCTCCCTTCCTGTTCTTCCTGGATTTCGGCCGGTTCTCGGTGGTGGGCTCCAGCCCCGAGATCCTGGTCCGCGTGCGCGATGGCAAGGTGACCATTCGCCCCATCGCCGGCACTCGCCCGCGTGGCGCCAGCCCCGAACAGGATCAGGCTTTGGCCGAAGAACTCCTGGCCGATCCCAAGGAACTGGCCGAACACCTGATGCTGCTCGATCTGGGGCGCAACGACGTGGGCCGGGTGGCGAAGATCGGCACCGTCAAGGTAACCGAGCGGATGACCATCGAACGTTATTCCCACGTCATGCACATCGTGTCCAACGTCGAAGGCGCGTTGGATACCCAGCGCCACGACGCCATGTCCGCTCTGTTCGCCGGTTTTCCCGCTGGCACCGTCTCGGGTGCCCCCAAGGTGCGGGCCATGGAGATCATCGACGAACTGGAGCCGGAACGGCGCGGCATCTACGCCGGTTGCATCGGATATTTCGGCGCCAACGGCGAGATGGACACCTGCATCGCGTTGCGGACGGCGGTGGTCAAGGATGGGATGGCCTATGTCCAGGCGGGTGGCGGCATCGTCGCCGATTCCAGCCCCGAAGGCGAATACCAGGAAAGCCGCAACAAGGCTCGTGCCCTGATCCGCGCAGCCGAAGAGGCCGTCAAGTTCGCCGCCGGGCGGGGCTAAAGTCCCCCGCCCGACAGGACACCCTCAATAGGCCGAAGCGGCGGAACGGGCTTCGGATGCGCGCGGTGCGGCGGCAAGCGCTTTCCAGGCCGGCCCCAAGGACACCAGGGCGATATGGACCAGGATCGCGGCCAGGGAGGCCTCGGCCACACCTTCGTGCATATCGTCCCATTTCCAGAACTCGGCGATCAGCCCGCTTACGCTTACCAGGACCAGAACGGCCAGGATGACCAGCCCAGACAAGGGTGCCAGCGGCGTGCGGCTGCGAAAGACCGATATATCTCCCCGCCCCAGCTTGGCAAGGAACGGCTTCCACTGGACTGCGGTCGGCCAGGGCAAAGACCAGGGACTGCGTTCAGGGGCCAACATCGCGGCCGCCAAGCGTAAAGCCAGGAGGCCCAGGGCGGCGTAGCCGGCAAATCGGTGCAGGGCCCCGATGCCTTCGGCGGTCAGAAAGGCGACGCCGTAGGCACCGGCGAACAGTCCGTGCCAAGCGAGCAGGAGGCGCATCGCCAAAGGCCCGGAAAACCTAGTCGTCGTCATGATGGCGGTCCTTCTTGTGCTTACGCTCTTGCTTGCTGTCGCTCTTGCCGTTCTCCCCCATGCCGGCCACGGTGGCCAAACTGGACAGGAAGCCGGTCCCATCGTAGGTGCCGTAGGCGACGGTCGCGCCGCCCACCAGCAGGAACCCGAGAAGGGCCAGTGTCAGGGTCTTGCGGAACATGGGATGTCTCCTCTCATCCGGTGGATGCTGGCGAGAGGTATGCCACCGACCGGCGGAACCCACCTTGAAGCCCTTGTTCAGGAGAGGTTCATTCCTCCTGGGACCGGCTTATGGGAAGGCCGTTGCGTCCGGGTTTGCCAAGTGGCGCGACGGGCGGTATGGTACGCGCCATCCAACCGATCCCTGGGGGAAAGCCGTGGCCGATTCCAAGATTCCGTCCAAGCCCGTCATCAATCCGGAACAGGATGCCCTCCTCATCGAAATCGACGAGGATCTTCGCCATGAGCAGTACACCAAGCTCTGGAAGAAGTACGGCAACGCCGTCATCGGAGCCGCGCTGCTTCTCGTGGTCGGGGTTGCGGGATACCAGGGTTGGCGTCATTTCGATACCCAGGCCCGCCTGGAACAGGGACGCAGCTTCGCGACCGCCCAGGACCTGATGCGCAAAGGCCAGGCCGATGCCGCTCGCTTGGCCTTCGCCGACTTCGCCGCCAAGGCGCGCCCCGGCTACGCCGTGCTGGCCCACCTGCAGGAGGCCGCCCTGCTGGCCCGCGCCGGCAACGCCTCCGGTGCCGCGGCCGCCTACCGGAAGGTCGCGTCCGACGGAGCGATCGACGCCCCCTACCGGGACCTCGCCACGCTCCTCGGCGTGTTGCAGGAAATGGAAAGCGCCCCGGCCGCCGACCTGACGGCGCGTCTGGCTCCTCTCACCGCCGATGCCAGTCCCTGGCGCTATTCGGCGCGGGAATTGACCGCCGTGCTCGCCCTCGCGTCGGGCGACAAGGCCAAGGCCCGCGGTCTCCTGGAAGCCCTGGGCAAGGATACCCGTGTGCCGTCCGGGATCGGCCAGCGCGCCGCCGACCTTCTGGTCACCCTCGGACAGTCTTGAGGAGAGGGCCCCATGCGCCGCATCGTCCCCCTGATCTCCCTCGTCGCGCTGGCTGTCGCCGGCTGCGATTGGTTCAAGGACACCGACAAGAAGGCCAAGCTTCCGGGAGAACGCATCTCCGTCCTGGCCCACGAGCGCACGCTGAACCCGGATCAGGGAACGCAGGGGGTCGAAATCATGCTCCCCGCCCCCTCGCCCAACGATAGTTGGCCGCTGGCGGGCGGATTCGCCAACCATGCCATGCACCACATCCAGGTAGGCGACAGCCTCCGCCAGGCCTGGAAGTCCAGCGTGGGCACCAAGGCCAACGACGAGATGCGCATCGTCGCTCCGCCCATCGTGGCGGAAGGCAAGGTCTTCGCCTTGGACTCGGAGACCAGGGTCACCGCCCTCGACGCCAAGACCGGCGACCGCCTCTGGCGGGTCGACCTGACGCCCAGGAGTGAAAGCGACGACCATATCGGTGGCGGCATCGGTTACGAGAAGGGACGCATCGTCGCGACCACCGGCTTCGCCGACGTCGTGGCGCTCGACGCCAAGACAGGCAAGGAGATCTGGCGGCGCCATCTGGACGGCCCCATGCGGGCGGCCCCCCTGGTGCGCGGCGGACGCGTCTTCGCGGTGACCGTGGAAAACAAGACCTACGCCCTTGCCGCCGCCAACGGCCGCGATCTTTGGACCCACACCGGCATTGCCGAGACAGCCAGCCTGCTGGGCGGCGCCAGCCCGGCCGAAGACCAGGGCGTTATCGTGGTCCCCTATTCGTCGGGCGAACTGGTCGCCATGCGGGTCGAAACCGGGCAGGTTCTTTGGTCCGAGTCCCTGGCCTCTGTCCGTCGCACGGACGAGCTTTCCACCCTGTCGCACATTCGCGGCCGGCCGGTCATCGACCGCGGCCTGGTCTTCGCCATGAGCCACGGCGAAACCATGGTGGCCGTCGACCTGCGCAGTGGGCGCCGGGTCTGGGAAAAGCGGGTCGGCGGCATGGAAAGCCCTTGGATCGCCGGGGAATACCTGTTCGTCCTCACCTTGGACGGGGAAGTGGTCTGCATGGCCCGCAAGGACGGCAGCATCCACTGGGTCGCTTCCCTGCCCCGCTACCGCGACGCCAGCGACGCTCAGGACAAGGAAAATCCGCTCCTCTGGGCCGGCCCCGTACTGGTCAGCGACCGCCTGATCGTGGTCGGCAGCCACGGCGGCGCCCTGGCGCTGTCGCCCTACACGGGGGAACTCCTGGGCCGTCAGCCACTGCCCGACGAAACCACCGTGCCGCCGGTGGTGGCGGAGGGGACGGTCTATTTCCAGACCGACAACGCCGATATCGTCGCCTATCGTTGACGGCCATGGGATTCAAGGTCGCGGTCGTAGGCCGCCCCAACGTCGGAAAGTCCACCTTGTTCAACCGCTTGGTCGGCAAGCGGCTCGCCATCGTCGACGATACGCCCGGCGTCACCCGCGACCGCCGCGAGGGGGAAGGCAAGCTGGGCGATCTCAGCTTCACCGTGGTGGATACGGCCGGCTTCGAGGATGCCAACGACGATAGCCTGGAGGCCCGCATGCGGGCCCAGACCGAAAGGGCCGTCGACGAGGCCGATCTGGCCCTCTTCATGATCGACGCCCGCTCCGGGGTCACGCCGCTCGACCAGCATTTCGCCCAATGGCTGCGGCGGCGCAAGACGCCGGTGGTCCTGCTGGCCAACAAGTGCGAGGGCAAGGCCGCCCAGGCCGGCCTGCACGAAGCCTATGCCCTGGGGTTGGGCGATCCTTTGCCCGTCTCGGCCGAACATGGCGAGGGTCTGGGGGACCTGTACGACGCCCTGCTCGCCCACGGCGCCGAACCGCCGCCCGAAGACGAAGGCGAAGACGATGCTGGACCGCTTCAACTCGCCATCGTGGGACGGCCCAACGTCGGCAAGTCGACTTTGGTCAACGCCCTGCTGGGTGACGAACGCATGCTCACCGGGCCGGAAGCGGGGATCACGCGGGACGCGGTTTCCGTCCCCTGGTCCTTCAAGGGCCGCCCCATCAAACTGGTGGATACGGCCGGCCTGCGCCGCAAGTCCAGGGTCGAGGACAAGCTGGAATCCCTTTCGGTCGCCGATACCTTGCGGGTGGTCCGCTTCGCCCAGGTGGTGGTGCTCGTGCTCGACGCCGAGGACATGCTGGAAAAGCAAGACCTGCAGATCGCCCGCCTTGTGATCGAGGAAGGTCGCGCCCTGGTCATCGCGGTCAACAAATGGGACCTGATCGCGGATGCGCGCGCCGCCCTGGCCAAGCTTGGCGACCGGCTGGAAATTTCCCTGCCGCAAGCCAAGGGCCTGCCGGTGGTCACGCTTTCGGCACGGACCGGGCGCGGCCTCGACAGGCTGTTGCCCAAGGTCATGGACATCCACGAGGTCTGGAACCGCCGCATAGCCACGGCACGGCTCAACCGTTGGTTGGAAGGTGTGCTGGAGCACCACCCGCCACCGCTGGTCAAGGGCCGCCGGGTAAAGATCCGCTACATGACCCAGGCCAAGGCCAAGCCACCCACCTTCGTGCTGTTCGTCAGCCAGGCCGACGGCCTGCCCGATGCCTACCTGCGCTATCTGGAGAATGGATTGCGCGAGGCCTTCGACCTGCCTGGCGTTCCTCTTCGGCTGCAAACCCGCAAGGGCGGCAATCCCTTCGCGGAGCGGTGAGCGGCGCTTGCCCCGCCGCCGGTCCGGCGGTAGAGTCCTAGCCGGATCGGACAGCAGGGAGAGGCCACGGATATGCCCGCCTACTTCGCCTACATGGGTGTCTATCTCACCTATATCCTCGTGGCTCTGGGGTTGTTCGGCGCTGGGCTGGCGGTCTATGTCTGGGTGACGCCCTACAAGGAATTCCGCCTGATCCGCGAGGGCAACATGGCGGCAAGCTGCAGCTTGGTCGGCACCATGATCGGCTTCGCCCTCCCTCTCGCCAGCGCCATGAGCCACAGCGTCGACCTGGCCGACATGGCCATCTGGAGCGTCATCGCCCTGGTCTTCCAAATCCTGGCCTTCGCCGCGGCCACCTTCCTGTTCAAAGGATTCAAGGCCGGCATCGAGGAAGGCAAGGTCAGCTATGGCATCATGCTGGGCGGCCTGTCGGTGGCGGTCGGCATCCTCAATGCCGGCGCCCTGACCTATTGAGGAGAGGGATGACCATGAAGCGCTCCCGCCACGTCGCGACCCTGGCCCTGGGCGGCGCCTGCCTGCTGGCACTGACCGCTTGCGACGACAAGCCCAAGCCTCCCGACAGCATCTACGGTTCGGTCGAGGAATGCGTGGCCGACGGCAAGGACGAAGCCGTCTGCCGCCAGTCCTTCGCCGATGCGCAGAAGGCCCACCAGGCCGCGGCCCCCCATCACAAGAACCAAGCCTCCTGCGAGGAGGTCTACGGCGTCGGCAAGTGCGTTCCGGCCCAGTCGGGCGGCGGCTGGTTCATGCCGGCGCTGGCGGGCTTCATGATGGGGAAGATGATGGGAGGCGGCAGCCAGATGGCGGCGGCCACCCCGGTCTATCGCGACCGCTACGGCTATTCCTACACCGGCGGCCGTCCCCTGCCCGACATCGCGCCCAAGCGCGAGGAGCAGCGGACCGGCGGCTATTCGGGCAGCGGCACCGGCTGGAGCGGCGGCAAGGCCGCAGCATCGCCCACCGTGCAGCGCGGCGGTTTCGGCAGCACGGGTCGGTCGCTGTCGAGTTCCTCGTCCTCGTGATGCACCGGCACGCCCTTTCCCCCCGGCCGGATTGGGCCGCCAAGGTCGAGGCCCTGGGGTTCGACTTCCACACCCTCGAAGGGGCTCCCTATTGGGACGAGAAAGCCTATTTCTCCCTCACCGCCGCCCAGGTCGACAGCCTGGAGGATGCCGCCGACGAGCTACACCGCCTTTGTCTGGAGGCGGTCGCGCGGGTGGTGGCGGAAGGCCTCTACGAAGTGATCGGCATTCCGGAGTCCGTGGCGGCCATCGTCGAGGCGAGTTGGCGCCGCCGCGATCCCCACCTATACGGCCGCTTCGATCTCGCCTGGAGCGGCGACGGGCCGCCCAAGCTGCTGGAATACAACGCCGACACCCCAACGGCCCTGTTCGAGGCCGCGGTCGTCCAATGGCAATGGCTGCAGGACCTCTTTCCCGATGCCGACCAGTTCAACTGGATACACGAGGCGTTGGTGGAGCGCTGGGCGGCCATGGACCTGGGCGAGAGCCTGCATCTGGCCGCCTCGGCCGGCCATTCCGAAGACCAGGGAACGCTCCGCTACCTGGAAGCCACCGCCTTGGAAGCCGGACTGGCGGCCAAGGTCCTGACCATGGAACAGATCGGCTGGGACGGCCGCCGTTTCGTCGATGGGGAAGACCAGCCCATCCGGAACCTGTTCAAGCTCTATCCCTGGGAATGGCTGCTGCGCGAGGAATTCGGCAACCACGTCGGGGGCACCGATACCCGCTTCGTCGAACCGGCCTGGAAGGTGCTGCTTTCCGGCAAGGGCATTCTAGCCCTGCTCTGGGAGATGTTCCCCGGCCACCCCAACCTGCTGCCCGCTTCCGGCGAGGCCGGCGCCATCGAAGGGCGCACCGTCCGCAAGCCCCTTTGGGGCCGGGAAGGCGGCAACGTGGCGATTTTGGACGAAAACGGCATGCTGCTGGAAGAATCCCCCGGCCCTTACGGCGAGGAAGGCTGGGTCTACCAAGCCTGGCATCCCCTCTTCGCTTCGGCGGCGGGCCATGCGGTGGCCGGTGTCTGGGTGGTGGGCGACAAGGCCTGCGGGCTAGGCTGGCGCGAGGACGATGGCGCCATCACCCGCAATTCCAGCCGCTTCCTGCCGCACCTGTTCCGCTGAAACGAAAGGGCGCCCCGCGAAGGGCGCCCTTCCTGTCATACCAACCGGCCAATGACCGGTTGGTATTTTTTCTGGTCCCTCGCCGGGCGCTCGCTCCGCTCGCTTGGCCGCGGCCTTAATGGCCGCTCGATACCGGCCAACAAGTTCCAGTGTTGACCGGTATCAGTCCGCCCCGTCCCGAAGATCGGCATCAAAACTGGTAACGCAAGCCCAGCAGGACCTCGTGGGTGCTGACGTTCTGCGCGGTCAGTTCCGCGTCGGTGGCGCTGGGATCGCCGAACGCCGCTTCGCCCAGGTCGAGGTAGCGGTAGGACAGCCCCAGCGTCCACTTGGGCGAGATGGCGTAGCTGACGCCGCCCCCGACGGTCCAGGCGAAATCCATATTGGTATTGGTGTAGTTCTCCTTGAGCCCGGACGCGATCACCGTGCCGTCGGTGTCGGTACGATTGAAGGCCATGCCGAACCCGGCCCCGACGAACGGGGTGAACCCCTGCCAGGACCCGATATCCCAATACCCGTTGAGCAGCAGGGAATGGCTGTTCATATCCGCGTCGGTCCGGGTCGGAGTCGCCGCATTGATAAAGGTGGGATTGGGGCTGTAGTCGAGAGCCGTGCGGTACATGTATTCCACGTCCGCCCTGAGCGGAACGTTGTGGCGCGGCTTCCAGTTGTACCCGACGGCCCCGCCGATGCCGAACACCGTCTCGCTTTCGCTCTTGACGTTCACCCGGGCCTTGATGGAGGGGTCCACATGAGTGGTATTCTCGAAATCGTCGGCATCGAGGAAGGAGACCCCTGCCTTGCCTTCCAGATAGATGCCGGTATCGGCCTGCCCGGGCGACGCCGCCGCCCCGGCGACAAGAGTCGACAGAAAGCTGCCGAGGACAATCCGCTTGATGCTCACAACCTTCCTCCACGACGTTAGGTATGCTTCGTATTCGTGAGACACTTTCTAATAACCACCACCCATGACGTCAACCACAAAACTAGTTGTCCGCATACTCGCGCATCCATCCAATTGGAGGAGAGGCCGGACTCATGGGCCGGGAGGGCGTGACCATGCCGACCAAGATGAAGCCGACCAGCACCGGGTTCTTCCCGTACGACTACATTGACCAGGGGGCTGAAGCGCGAGAAGCTGAACGCGGCCCGGTGCCGTGTGAGCTGGAGACGGGGGAAAAGAAGACCATGCGAAAACTGGTATTGGCAGTGGTCGCTGCGGCCCAAAGCTTCGAACCTGCCGGCAAGACCCGTGACATTGTCGCCAAGCTCATGACCCCCGCCCAGGTCGCCGAGGCGGAGCGGTTGGAGACGGAGTGGAAGCCGAAGGTGGGAGGAAAGTAGTTGTCATCAAAACTAGTCCACGAAGGCGCTCCCCCGGAAAAGCCTCCAGGTGCCTAGGGTGTACGGGGACACAGTTACCTGCAGTAACCGGGATATGGCGGGATGGGGCGGGATATGATGGGATGAGCCCTAGGAAACAGCCAGGTTGAGGGCCATCTACAACCGGCCGCGCCGGGAGGCCATCATGTCTGCAGTAAACCACGAAAAGCCGCATTCGGGACGCCGGACATTGCAGCACCGCCAACGGCAGCCTGGTTGCCGCTGCTTCGCTTCAAGGCCTTGCCAGCCGTTGGTTTCGCTTCGATTTTGCGGGCGCTTTTCACTTCCCGGCCGTTCGCCGAAACACTGACGAACTGGGAAATTCCGGAAAAGTGCGTCAGAGTTCTTCGGACTTCGCCGGAAACCCTTGCGTTCCGCCACTCTCCGTCCCTCGGGAGAGGGCATTGTGCGGCGCGGGAACAGGGAAATAGACTGACGACAACTTTCCCGAAACAGAACTGGCAATTCAACCGGAGATATTCATCCGACCCGCCGGCGGCCATGGGGGGAACGGGCGCGCGGGAAGGGGGCCTCGGGGCTCCAGGGCACGGCCTGTTGGATCGTGAGCGAGTGGCGGTCAGCGATGATCATGAACGGCAGGTCGACGGCCTCCCGGCGCTGAACGACCGTGGCCCGCCCACCACCTGCCGCCATCAGGCGGGCGAGGCGATGGGCGATGCGCCAGGATGCCCGGTCATGGAAGTACAGCCAGCTCTGGAACTTCTCCTCGCGCCGAAGCCGCCAATCCAGGTCGCTGGCGGTATCGACGCAAATCAAGGGCTCGTCCAGAAACCGGGGGTCTTCCGGCGGCAGGCACAATGACCAGTCGGTGAAGCCGCGATGAAGGGAAAGGCCGTCCTTCATGCCAGCCCCAGCCGGGCGATGGTTTCGGCCGCCTCTTCTTGGGTGGGCAGGGAAACGCCGGCGGGGAGGTGGCGGGGCAGTTCCCGCCAGGCCGCCGTGATGTCGCCATGGGCACCGCCCTTCAGGAGCCGCATGAAGGGTAGGACCCAGGGCGGGGCGGTGTTGGCCGGGGCGGCGGGTGACGGCACGGGCGACGCGGCGATCTCCGGGACCGCCGGGCCGGACGGCGCGTCCGGGTCCGG